>CALDQH010000096.1 GCA_937911935.1 uncultured Bacteroidales bacterium
CGATACGGTTTCTTTGGTAAGGGTATCACGACGAGCCACCTCTACGGTGTTGTTTTCTAAGTCGCGTGCACCCATAGCCAGACGAACGGGGACACCTTTTAGTTCGTACTCAGCAAATTTCCAACCGGGTTTCTTGCTATCGTCGTTGTCGTATTTGAAGCTGATGCCTACTGCTTTTAATTGAGCGGTTAGCTCGGCCACTTTGGCGTTGATAGCATCCAACTGTTCTTGGTTTTTGTAGATAGGAACAATCACAACTTGATAAGGAGCCAAAGCAGGAGGAAGCACCAAACCATTGTCATCCGAGTGTGACATGATAAGCGCACCCATCAAACGGGTAGAAACACCCCAAGAAGTAGCCCATACCAATTCTTGTTTATTCTCTTTGTTCATAAAGGTAACATCGAACGCTTTGGCAAAGTTTTGACCCAAGAAGTGCGAAGTACCTGCTTGCAATGCCTTGCCGTCTTGCATCAAAGCCTCGATACAGAAAGTTTCCAATGCACCCGCAAAACGTTCGTTAGCAGTTTTAACCCCTTTCAAAACAGGAACTGCCATTACATTTTCGGCAAAATCGGCATATACATTCAACATTTTAACGGTTTCTTCCAAGGCTTCTTCTTTGGTAGCATGTGCGGTGTGTCCTTCTTGCCACAAAAATTCGGCAGTACGCAAAAACAAGCGTGTACGCATTTCCCAACGTACCACGTTTGCCCATTGGTTGCACAAAATAGGAAGATCACGGTAAGAATGAATCCAGTTTTTGTAAGTATTCCAGATAATGGTTTCGGAGGTAGGACGAACAATCAGTTCTTCTTCTAACTTAGCAGCGGGATCCACTACCACACCGCTACCATCGGGGTTGTTTTTAAGACGATAGTGTGTCACTACCGCACATTCTTTGGCAAAACCCTCTACGTGGTCTGCTTCTTTGCTTAAGAATGATTTGGGGATAAACAAAGGAAAGTATGCATTGACGTGACCTGTTTCTTTGAAACGGTTATCCAACTCGCGTTGCATTTTTTCCCATATTGCATAGCCATAAGGCTTAATTACCATACAACCACGCACAGCAGAATTTTCTGCCAAATCTGCTTTGATTACTAAATCGTTATACCATTGAGCGTAGTTTTCTGCTCTCGAAGTAAGTTCTTTTGCCATTTAATTTATCTTTAATGGTGCAAAAGTACTAAAATATGTAGAAAGTAAAAAGCAAAAACCCAAAAATACGCTTTTGAGTTTTAAAGTAAAAAGTACAGTACAACAGGTGGTGATTTATTTTCTAAAAGCCACTACAATTTCTAACATAGCAGCAATTAAAAAGCACAAAAACCAATACGACTGGTTTTGAAACATAAAGTAGGCAGTTGGCAAGTACAACAACGTAGCCAAGTATTGCATGCGCACCAAGCGCTTGATTCTAAAATCGTCACCTTGATAAGGCATCATAATACGAGCAAGAACAATCAAAGCAGCGCCAACACTAAACAAGATAGCCGCCTCGAACGGAATGGTCAAATACAAAAAAGCACCTGCCACCAACAGCAAACTGCCAACCAAAAATACATAATTCCACTTATTCATACTCAATCACATAAACGTCCTCGTTTGGTGCATGCATGCGATATCGCTCACGCGCAAACTTTTCTAAATCCTCCTTGTCCGATTTTAACTGTTGCAAGCGCTCCTGGTTTTGTCGCGATTTGGCTCGATACAATTCGATTTCTTGTTTGAGTTCTCGGATGGTTATGGTATTTTGAATACGCGTTTGGATGTTGTGTACATTGCTCGTAAACATGGCAACAATGAACACAACAAACACCAATAGGTATTTAAAAGTCTTGGATTTTAAAAATCGAAGCAATTTTCTCATGGGGTACGAAGATAGTGCAAAGCCCGCTCAATGACAAAAAAAAATCGTAGTTTTTTAGACTTTATTTTAACGACTCAGTAGGCAAGTATTTCTCAAAGTATAAAATGAACCTCCTTGAAAGCATACCGACGCTCGTTTTGGTTTCGGTCGATTAGGTGCAAATATCCTTTGGGCTCTACATCGCATATATACCCTTCGAACACACCCGACTCGTCCTGAAACATCGCCCACGTACGATAGCGATACAACACATTTAGGTAATCCTGTCTTACTTGCAACGGATTATTTTTAGCCTGCCAATAGCGTGACAAAACCGCTTTATGCAAAGCGTTTAAGCAAGAAGCCAAATCGAACTGCTTACCTGTAATTTGCGCCAATGAAATCGGATTAGGCGCATCACTCAAAAACTCCAATTGATTGATATTCAAACCTATTCCCACAATCGACGACCCTATCTGTGCCGCTTGCAAATTGTTTTCGATTAAAATACCGGCAATTTTTTTCTCCTGCCAATAAATATCGTTGGGCCACTTTACCCGAAAACCTGACGCATAAACCGACAAAAAATCTACCACCCCCAACGCAACGGCTTGCGACAAAACAAATTGCTCCCTAATTGGCAACCAAGTAGGACACAAGAGCAAACTCAATAGCAAATTTTTATCGGCTTGCGACTCCCAGGTATTCGTCAATTGACCTCGCCCGTTTGTTTGAAACGAGGTATAGACCAAAGTACCCTCTTCCAAGGGTTCTTCTTGCAACCTGTTTTGCAAATAAGCATTGGTCGATGCCAAAGACGGTATATAAATTTGTTGGTTCATCATACGGATGCAACTGCTAAGGCAGCTATACTGATTTTTATGTTTTTTACGGTGACTTGCAAGGTTTGTGCAGCCGATGCCAACGTTGCCCCTGTGGTAATAACATCGTCTATCAACAGAATGTGTTTACCTTGGTATTGCTGCCAATTCATCGCACGAAAAATACCTGCCGTATTTTGCCATCGCTCAAACACACGTTTCTTGGTTTGGGTGCTTGTAGAAACACAGCGTTTTAATAAATCCGTAGCAATCGGGATTTCACATACTTGTTGTATTCCTTGTGCGATACAAACAGCCTGGTTGTATCCCCTACTACGCAAACGCGATTCGTGCAAAGGTATGGGCAAAAGTACATCGACATCCTGCAACCAAGTAGCACATTCCCATGCCATTTGCCTACCCAAAGCGACACCCACTTGTGGCTGATTTTGGTATTTTAAGGCATGTAACAAGGTCTGAAGCGTTCCGCCTTTGGAAAAATGACACCATGCCATAGCTCGCAGAATAGGAACTTTGCCCCAAAACAGTTGTTCTACGGGATTGTCGGGTAGCAAGTCATAGTACGTTCGAGGCATCGCATGCAAACAACCCAAACAGACCACTTTTTCGGTTGCTACCAAAGGGCGGTTACACGCCACGCACAAGGCAGGAAAAAGCAACCTAAACAAATCAATTGCATAGTTTTTCATCGAAAAAGATAAGTTAAGAATGATTATTGGGTACAAAAATAATGAACAAAGATAAAATCTAACCTACAGATGAAGTTTTTTATGCAAAATTAGTGTATTTTTGTAAGGATGAATAGCAAACAAACATACCGCGATTTGTGCAAACAGCGCACCGACATCCCCTTGTTTTTGCAACCATGGTGGTTAGATGCCACGGATATGCCATGGGATGTAATTCTTTACCAAGCAAACAATCAAATTTTGGGTGTGTTTGTGTATTCCTACTGCAAAAAATGGGGTAAAACCATCATCACCCAGCCTACCCTTACGCAATACGGAGGGCCCTTTTTGTTTTATCCAGACGGGGCATCGTTAGAAAAGCAATATTCTTTGCAAAACAAAGCCTACAATTATTTTATCGAACAATTAGAGGCAAGAAAATACCATTTTATCAAACAAACCTGGCACCACAGCCAACAAAATTGGCAACCTTTTTATTGGAATGGCTTTACGCAAACCACACGCTACACCTACGTACTAAAAGACATTGCCAACGAGGAGCAAATATGGCAAGGCATGTCGCATCGCAAACGACAAAAAAACATCGCTAAAACCGAAGGCAAACTATCGGTTCGCTACGATATGAATGTGCGCGATTTTTATCAATTTTACGTTTCTACCTTACAAAGCAAGAACGAACGCATTTTTTACCCGTTCGAAACATTAGAAAAGTTATTCCTTGCCGCCAAGAATCAAAATCAGGCTATCATTTTATCCTTATACGACGAACAAGACATCCTGCATGTTGCCTTGCTAATTGTTTGGGACGAAACGGCGGCATATAACTTGATTATCGCTATCAATCCCCGTTTTAGAGGTAGTGGCGCCACCAGTCGCATCATTTGGGAAGCTATCCGATTTTTGAAAGACAAAACCAAACATTACGATTTTGAGGGCAGTATGATTCAGGGCGTTGCACTCAAAAATCAATCGTTTGGTGCCTTACAACTACCCTACCACCAAATACAAAAAAGCCACAGCAAGCTATACTCACTGTGGCATTATCTAAAAACAAGGGGTAAATAATTATCCCCAAATAAGTCGGATTATTTCTGCAAAATAAAAGTACGCCATCACGCCCGATAGTACCAACCCAGACACTGCTGTTAGCACATTTCCTACCAAAGAGCCAAAACCAGCACGGATGCTCTCATCGGTATCCTTTCCGCTTACCATCTCGCCAATAACAGCACCAGCAAAGGGACCTAAAATAATGCCCCATGGCATAAACAACAGTCCTAACAACAATCCGATGACACCACCCCATTGTCCAGCTTTACTGCCTCCGTATTTTTTAACGCCCCAAATAGGGATAACATAGTTTAGCACTTGTTGCAAAATAACCAATCCCAAGATAACAAGCATAAACGTGGTAGAAAACGAGCAACCATCTACCAGCAAAAGCAACAACATGCCCACATACGAAATTGGCGTACCTGGCAAAATAGGAATCAAAGAGCCCAACACGCCCAAAAAGACGCAAAAGGCTCCTATTATCATAATGGCAATATCCATATTAGTCGTCCACTTCTACCAACCTACCTTGTAGGTCAAATTTTAATTCGAAACCGCTCGATAATTTTACTTCGTAATCACGACGATTTTTTTCGATTTTCTTTACTTGTTGGTCGGGGAAATTAGCATCCAAATAAGCCTTAATCGGCGCAGGAATAATTTCGGCAGGCACCACGCAGTATTTACAATCAAAATCTTTCCAGCTACCGTCTTTGTTAAATTCAAGACCATCGCCATTGGTAAAAACCACCATGTACGAAGAATCAAAAAGTTCAGCATCGTACGTTACATAGGCTTGCCTATACAAAGGATCGGTTGCAGGGAAGTACTTGCGCGTAAAATCTTGCGCCACTTGTGGCATGGATTCTAAAGCAACTAATCTTTCGGCTGCATTTATCGCTACAGAGCCCAACATGAGAGCTGCTAATAGCATTAAAACTTGTTTTTTCATACGCTAAAATTTATGTTTACGATAGCAAAAATAACATTCGTATAGAAAACTTTTGTTTATTTATGTATAAAGAATATTAAAAGATTGACGAATCGGCGAATCGACTAATCGGTGAATCGAACTTATTCGGTCACTGAGCTTGTCGAAGTGCCCGAATATTCGTTTAGGCGGTGAGGCGTTAAGCAAAAGTCTTGATTGACTTTTTGACTTTTGACGTTTATTTTGTACTTTTGCAAATTACACTATAAAAAATGTATTTTTTATGACAAAACCATTTAAAAGAACAACGGTTACATCGGCACTTCCATACGCCAATGGTCCCGTTCATATCGGCCACTTAGCAGGTGTTTATGTTCCTGCTGACATTTACGTCCGCTACCTTCGTCTAAAAGGCGAAGATGTCTTGTTTATTGGCGGTTCTGACGAACACGGTGTACCCATCACCATCAAGGCACGCAAAGAAGGCGTAACCCCTCAAGATATTGTAGATCGCTATCATACCCTTATCAAAGATTCGTTCAAAGAATTTGGTATTTCGTTCGATGTTTATTCGCGCACATCCAGCAAAACCCACCACGGGGTAGCATCGGACTTTTTCAAAAAACTATACGACAAAGGCGAGTTTATCGAAAAAGAAAGCGAACAATATTACGACGAGGAAGCCAAACAATTTTTGGCAGACCGTTACATTACGGGCGAATGTCCTCACTGCCATGCAGAAGGTGCATACGGCGACCAATGCGAAAAATGCGGAACTTCGCTTTCGCCATTGGACCTAATCAACCCAAAATCTGCCATTAGTGGTAGCGCTCCCGTGCTTAAAAAAACCAAACACTGGTACTTACCATTGGACAAACACGAAGCTTGGCTACGCGAATGGATTTTGGAAGGTCACAAAGAATGGCGTCCTAACGTGTATGGGCAATGCAAAAGCTGGTTAGACATGGGCTTACAACCCCGCGCCGTTAGCCGCGACTTGGATTGGGGTATTCCTGTGCCCGTAGAGGGTGCCGAAGGCAAGGTTCTTTACGTATGGTTTGACGCCCCTATCGGTTATATTTCTAACACCAAAGAATTATTACCAGACACTTGGGAAACCTGGTGGAAAGACCCAGAAACCCGTTTGGTACATTTTATTGGCAAAGACAACATTGTATTCCACTGCATTGTATTCCCCGCTATGTTAAAAGCTGAGGGTTCCTACATTTTGCCCGACAACGTACCTTCTAACGAGTTTTTGAACCTTGAGGGTGACAAAATCTCAACTTCACGCAACTGGGCTGTTTGGTTGCACGAATATTTGGTCGATTTTCCTGGCAAACAAGACGTTTTGCGTTATGTGCTAACTGCCAATGCGCCAGAAACCAAAGACAACGACTTTACTTGGAAAGATTTCCAAGCCCGCAACAACAACGAGTTGGTAGCCATTTACGGCAACTTTGTAAACCGTACTTTGGTGCTTACCCACAAATATTTTGAAGGCAAAGTGCCTGCACGTGCCGCCCTTAGCGAGTACGACGAAGCTACCTTGCAAGAATTTAAAGGCGTAAAAGAACAAGTAGAGCAACTACTAAACAACTTTAAATTCCGCGAAGCACAAAAAGAAGCCATGAACTTGGCACGTATTGGTAACAAATACTTAGCCGATACCGAACCTTGGAAATTGGCCAAAACCGATATGGAGCGCGTAGGAACTATTTTGAACATTGCGCTTCAAATTTCTGCCAACTTATCGATAGCATTTGAGCCCTTCTTGCCCTTTAGCTCGGCTAAATTAAGAGGTTTACTAAACCTAAACAGTTGGAATTGGGAAAACTTGGGCAGCATCGACTTATTGGCTACTGGTGCCGAAATTGCACAAGCCGAGTTGTTATTTGACAAGATAGAAGACGCCGCCATTGATGCGCAAATGCAACGTTTGGCTGATATTAAGGTAGAAAACGAAAAACAAGCTTACCAACCTGCAGCCGTAAAAGAAGCTACTACCTTTGACGACTTTATGAAACTTGACATTCGCGTAGGCACAGTTCTTGAATGCCAAAAAGTTCCCAAAGCCGACAAATTGCTTCAATTTAAAATACAAGACGGCATGGGCACGCGTACCATTGTATCGGGCATTGCTAAATACTACAACCCCGAAGATTTGGTAGGCAAACAAGTATGCTTTATTGCCAATTTCCCACCACGTAAGCTAAAAGGCATCGAAAGCCAAGGCATGATACTTAGTGCCGAGGATGCAGACGGCCGTTTGGTGGTTATCAGTCCATCCGATACAGTCACCAACGGTGTACAGGTAATGTAAAAAAAAAGAGAGCCTTGAGGCTCTCTTTTTTGGGTAATATTGCCAAAAAAGCGGTCAATTGACCGCTTTTTTGTTTATGCTGAAAATACTCTTGTATTTTATCCTAGGAATGAGATAAGAATACCAGCTGCCACCGCCGATCCAATTACACCCGCCACGTTAGACGACATACAGTAGTTTAACACGTGGTTTTTAGGATCGTATTTAAGGGCAATGTCGTTAGCCACGCGCGATGCCATAGGCACAGCACTCAAGCCAGTTGCACCCACCAATGGATTGATTTTCTTTTTGCTGAACAAGTTCATCACTTTTACTAGCAAAATACCACCAAAGATAGAGAAACCGAATGCCAAGAAACCACCCGCTACAATACCCAAAGTTTGGAAGTTAAGGAAAGCATCAACCGTCATGGTTGCACCTACCGACAATCCCAAGAAAATGGTTGCAGCATTCATAATACCATTCGACGCTGTTTCGAACAAACGAGAAGTATTAGCACCAATTTCTTTGATCAAGTTACCAAACATCAACATACCTACTAACGATACGGCATCGGGCACAATGATAGCCACAATGGTAGTAACAGCGATAGGGAAGATAATCTTCAAGGCACGCATGTTTTTAAACTCGGTTTTGCTTGGATATAGCTTATCTTGCTCTTTCATGTTAATCATCAATTCCTTTTTAGAGCAGGTAAGTTTTACCACCAAAGGAATAATAACAGGCACTAACGCCATGTACGAGTAAGCTGCAATGGCAATAGGAGCAAGCAAGTGAGGAGCCAATTTAAGGGTGGTAAAGATAGCGGTTGGACCGTCTGCACCACCAATAATAGCAAGCGAACCTGCTTCTTGAAGGGTAAAGAATTGCGACGCTACCAACAACACAGCAAAGATACCAAATTGTGCACCTGCACCAAAGATAGCAAGTTTTAGGTTACGTAGCATAGGACCAAAGTCGGTTAGCGCACCAACACCCATAAAGATGATAGGAGGAAGCAAGCCCGATTTAATCAATGCATAGTAGATAAGGTTCATAATGCCTAAGTCGTGTGCAATTTCAGGTAGTGACATTTCGTACACGTTTTTAGATACCTCAACACCGTCTTTGATGTAGTGAACCAAACCTTCGCCATCGGCACCCAACACACCCATGCCGCCGCCAGGGAAGTTTGCAATAAGCACACCGAAAGCGATAGGAACCAAAAGCAATGGTTCAAATTCTTTCTTAATGCCCAAATAAAGCAACACAAAAGCAAGGGCATACATAATAAGGAAACGAGGATCGGCAACAATGCTGCCGATAGCCGTCATTTCGTATATTTTATTTAAAATTTCTCCCATAGGTATTAAGCTTTAATTTTCATCAAAACATCGTCTTCAGAAACAGCAGCACCTGCACCAAAGCAAATTTCGGTAATAACACCGTCGCATTCGGCAGCAATAGCGTTGAAAGTTTTCATTGCCTCAATGTAGCAAACGGTTTGACCCGCTTTAACCACATCACCTACTTTTACAGCAGGTTCGCCTTGTGCTTTTACCAAATAGAATTTACCTTCTAATGGAGCGGTCAATTCTTTGCCTTCGCCAGTGCCAGCAGCGGCAGCTGCAGGAGCAGCAGAAGCAGCAGGCATAGCGCCAGCTTCGCCAACGGTTACTTTGTAAGATACACCGTTTACTTCCACTTGTACGGTTTGAGGAAGAGCAGCACCACCAGCGTTGGCTTTTTCTGCTTTTTTCTTAGCCAAATCAGCTTCGAAGTCAGCTTTAGCTTGTCCCGATTTGTACAAACGGTATTGTTGTGGGTGCATCGCCAATTCGAACAATTCTTCGTCGTCTTCGCCAAGTTCCCAGCCGTTTTCTGCCATTTCTTTGCGGAAGCCTTCCAAAGCATCTGGATAAGAATCTTGTGGATTGCCCGTAAAGAATTCGCGACCTTGTTGTTTTGCTTTTTCGATCAATTCGGGAGCGATAGGACCAGGCAAACGACCTGATTTACCCAACAACATATCCCAAATATCGTCTGCAATCATGCTCCAACGTTCACGACCTTTTTCCATTTGGATCACGTTCATTTGAGCCATGTTTTTAACGTATTGGCTAAATGGAGTTACCAATGGAGGATAGCCCATCTTAGGCCATACGTATGCCACCTCGTTGAACAATTTGATCAACATTTGATCTTGAGTCATGGCTGGTTTGCCATTTTTAGCAAAGTATTTGTTCAAGCTGTCAAGCGCGTCGTTAAGGTCGTTCATCAAACTACCCATCATACCACCAGGAAGACCAGGACCGATCAAAAGCGAGTTCATTTGACGGTTACGAGCAGGAATGTAGTAGCCCAAGAAATCGTCCATCATGGCTTGTACTTGGGTACGAACTTCCATGTACGCTTCCATGTTGATTTCGGGCACGTCAAAGCCAGCGTCTTTCAACATAGCTTGTACTGCCAACACGTCTGCGTGACCTGTACCCCACGAAAGTGGTTCCATACCTACGTCCACGTAGTCGCAACCTGCTTTACATACTTCCAAGATAGAAGCCATGCTAAAGCCTGGGCCCGCGTGTGAGTGGTATTGAATAGGTACTTTAGGATATTTGGTTTTGATGTTTTTAACGATTTCGCCCAACGATGCAGGACGACCGATACCAGCCATGTCTTTCAAGCAGATTTCGTCAGCACCCGCTTCGATTAGTTCGAACGCCATTTTGGTGTAGTATTCTACGGTGTGCAATGGCGAGAAAGTGATGCACAAGCAACATTGCGAAATCATGCCACCATCGTGCGCATATTTAATAGAAGGAATGATGTTACGGGTATCGTTCAAACCACAGAAAGTACGAGCAATGTCGGTACCTTGTTTTTTCTTCACTTTGTAGAACAGTTGACGTACGTCTGCAGGAACAGGATTCATACGCAAACCGTTCAAAGCACGGTCCAACATATGGGTTTGAATACCAGCTTCGTGGAAAGGTTTGGTCCATTCACGAACTGCTTTATTTGGATTTTCGCCGTAAAGTAGGTTTACTTGTTCAAAGCCACCACCATTGGTTTCAACACGGGCAAAGCAACCCATTTTTACAATAGCAGGAGCTACTTTTACTAGTTGGTCAACACGGGGCACATATTTGCCAGCCGATTGCCACATATCTCTAAACAATAGAGAAAATTTTACTTGTCTTTTATTTGCCATAGCTATAAGGTTTATATTTTTTCAATTTTTTGAGCAGCTTTTTTACCACCACTAATTGCCAAAATGGCTTTGTTGATGGCTTCTTGTACGTTTTGATCGACGGTTTGTACAGCCTTCACTACGGGTTTTGCTTCTTCGGGGAAGAATTTATTTACCGTTTTAATCAACAGGGCACCTAAAAGGATAATGATAAGCAACACGACGAATACGGTTGCCATACCGATGGCCATCAGGGTCAACGCTTCTACAAACTTATCCCAATTAGACATTTCTACCACGGGAGTAGCTTGTAGTAAGATAAAATTCATGTTCATACTATGTGTTTTTTTGTCGTTTCACTTCGACTAATCGAAAAATCGAGTAATCGGTGAATTGATTGTTAATTTTCTATTGACTTCTATTTATTTGCATAAATATGCATTTAGTCGTATAAAAATGCAAATTTGAGACAAAGTTACGAAAAATACAGGAAAATCACATTATAAAAACAAAAAAAGTTAGGAGTCAGCCTCCTAACTTTTAGAAAATGAATATCAAACCGTATTATATACTATCGAGTTAGCAACACTTTAACACTGATACCGACTTCCGATATGGTTGTTGGATAAGAGGTTGATACCACGGGGTTGCGCATCTGCAAATCGTAGAACAAGTTAAAGCTGATACGTTCGCTAAACACATAGTTCGCTAAGAACTTAAAGGTTGTTACCCAATCGCCTGCTGTGGCTTGCGACTCGTTTAACTCAATTTTATGTACCAAGGTTTTGGTGTCTTTAATCGAGAAGTCAGCGCGCAAAGTCAAGTCATTATTTACTTCTTTCGACGATTTTCCTTGGCGCAACGAGAATTTCAAATCGCTAAATTTATAACCCACACCTACTACATATTCGTTGTTATGCGATTCTACCAACTGATTGCTTGCCAAGTTCAAGCCCATGTTACGACCTTTTCGCCATTCTGCTTTGAGCGACAAACTGTTTTTTAAGTTGACATCCACACCAATCAATGGGCTGAATTGTTCATTGATGGTTACAGCATTGAATGTATATCTACTCGAAGGAGCCATGCCACCCGTCAATACATCCTCGATGTAACCAAAGTCATCGCCATACATCGGATCTGCCACAAAGGTTTGATCGCCACTATACGAGCCTATTTGGTACTTACAGGTATAGCCGTGAGTTAGGTTAAAGCTTTTGAATTTTTCTTGGAACCATGGAATACGCATCAGCGAATTACAACTTACCTGCCAGTTGGGCAAGAAACTCCAGAAGTTAGGCATAGCACTCAAACTAACGCCATCTACCGATCTACCCGCGTATGCAGCCAAGAATGCAGGTATCAAAACATCGTCCGAATTTAATCCAAAAGGAGAGGACGGATTGTATTTATCTTGCAAACGAGCCTGAATGGTGTTTCGGTACGACAAGAATTTGCCAAACAAGTCGTTACCAGCACCCGCAAAGGCTGTTCCGATTGCTACATAACTCATCGACAAGCTACCGTTTAGGTTGGTTAGTCGGCTATCGCCACTAAGTTTTACATCCCTGTTTTCGACAAACTGTCTGTTGGCAGCAACATTGATTTTAAAGCCAGGGAATGGTTCGACCAAAGCCGTTGCCTTAAAGGTCTCGTTGTGTATAAATTGCACCGGATTATAAATAGCATCCGAAGTAATTAACCATCCATTCGACAAGGCTCTATCCAATATATCGTCGCTTTGAATACCAAATACAAAATCCCAACCTGGGGCAGTCATATCATTGAAACTGGTCAAACCTAAACAAGTAACTCCAGGGCGGAAACCAGGCAAGATTGTTCCGTCGGTTTGCGCATAGTTAAAGGTAACGTTACGAAGCAACATCAATACCCTCGAGGTTACATCCAATGCTACATTGCCAGCAGGATCGTCTCCTCCTGTTTGTACATTAAGCGCAACTACAGCTTTCTCTTTGCCAATAACCTGAATGGTATTGGCATCTACCACCTTGTATTTTAGTTTGTATTTTTTGCCATCTACGGTAGCCTTAACACGAACTTGCTTGTCGTTTAGTCTGTGTTTTACCACGATGGTATCGCCTTTTGTCAAAGATAGTTCTCTATCAAAGTTTTTAACAGGTTTCTTGCGTTTGTTATTACGCGAGGAAGCATATTTTTTATTGACTTCTTTTAGGTAAGACGATTTGTTGTATAGGGTTTCAAAGTTAAACTTACCATCCAATTGCCAGGTACCCTTACTATTAGCCGTATTGGCGATAATATCTGTTCCGTGTACCCATTGGTAGTTACCATCGTACTTAAAGTTGGCATTCACCCAATTAAACAACTGCGTTTTGTTGAATGGAACCGCCCAAGATGCCGTAAAGCGTTGGTTATAATCTTGTGGTGATCCTAACTCTCTTAAACTTGCCCATACCGAATCTTTCCACATTTGGTATTCGTCTGGATACAATTCGCTGTTTACCCCACCCTCGTTTTCGTTAATCAACGAACGGTTAGAGGTGGTTAGGGTCAACTTGATGTTTTTGGTTAAATCCCAAGCAAAATCAAAGTCGTTGTTCCACATAAAATCGTGGGCAAACGATGGATCGATAGTTCCTTCTTGCGACTCAAAATCGCGCACCACTTGTTCGTAATAGTTACGGGTAAAGTTGGTTTTAAACGAGATTAATTTAGGAGCATAATAGAAACCAAAATCGGTTAAGAACTTACCATATTTTGATTTTCTAAGCGATTCTATCTTAGCAAAAGGCTCAACCACATCGGGCGACCATGAGAATTCGTACGAACCGTATGCATTGCAATATTGATCTACTTGACGTGTGGTATTGGGGTCGCGCGATACGGTTTCGGAGTACGAACCACCAATGGTAAAGTTAGCAGGGTCCCAAGGACGTTGACCTTTTTTGCTGCTAATACCAACACGCACAGCTGGCACAGATAAACTTTGGGTAATCACCCTATCTTGCGCTACATTCAAAATCGAATCGCGCATTTCTTTAGACGATGTAGATGCCAATGCCTCGTTCAACAAAATGTCTTTATCCAAAGGATTGTACTTGGGATTTACAATTTCTTGCGACAACGAATACCTTACCGGGAAGGTTACATTGGCACTTTCGGGGAATAACTTACCTAATTCGATGCTCGCGTTGACATTGTATTGATAATAATCATCCTGGCGACGTTCTTGTACTTTTTGTTCGACACCACCATAACCGATGGTTTCTAAACGCCCAGCTGCATTCACCTTGATAAAGTCGGACAAAGCCAAGTCCAAACTGGCTCGCGCTGCCACACCACCTTGTTCGTTAAAGTTGGTCAACAACAACTCATCTACCCAAATTTCTGCCGATTTTTGGGTTCTTGATGCGTTTCGCACACCGATCATCAACACCTCAACCTCGCCCAAACTTGGATTACCCACAATGGTCATTCGGTTGTTTGGATTGTCAAAGTCCATCAACGTGTAAGGTGTTAAGTTGGTCACCGACGAGCCTTGTCTTGCTTTTTCTTCGTTACGGGCTTTTTTAAGCTCTGCCAAGAAATCAAGTGGCAAGGTTATCTTGTTGTTTTTAGGCCATACCATTTCTCTATCCGAGGTTACATTGTTAGAATATTGTCCCTCGGGGGTAACAGTCAACGGAACTTCGTATTCGTAATAGTTATTTTGATAATCCGAGCCCAAACGAATAAACAATTTCAAATCATTGTCTTTTAGTTCGTTCATTTCGTCAGGCAAGGCTTCGGCATGGACAAACATTTCCAACTGGCCATACTGACGCATGTCATAGCCACCCAATTTTTTATACATAGCTCTGGCATCTTTGGGCGACAGATTAAGCACCTTAATCACCATAGACTGTTCGTTTTCTTGACGAACTTGTTGTTGGCTTGGGTCAATTTCGCGGCTTACACCAGGAGGCAACACGTAGTTAACAGGCGTTTTATCCGCATTTTCTTCGATACTAACCGAAGACATTTCGATCATCGCATCGTCTTGGTAGTAGCCACGTTCCAATTCCTTGGTATAAGTACGCCATTCGCCTTTTACCAACTCCATGGTAGCAAAACGCAAATTAACATCCTCAACAAAGTTCGTCAAGTACATACGCATAAAACGAATGGACTTAAAGCTACGGATTCCGCCATGCGATTGGTAATTAGACGCATCGCGCAAAGGTATCTTAAACTGATACCAATGTACCGTACCTGTGCTACCGTCTTTCAGTGTCAAAACCGAGGTTACACGATCGGTAATAAAGTTATGACCAACCGTCATATCGGCAGGGCGCAACGAAACTTTGTATTCGTAATATTTTTCGCTATCGCCCATGGTATTATCCAAATTGATATCTTCGGCATCTGGATTGTTGGTCGATGCAGTTGTATAAGATTCCGACTCGCTTCGGGCTCGAGAGTTTCCTTCGGTACCGTTATAATAGCGATAACGATCCAATACACCTACCTCGGCAGCATCGTAATCCGAGCCACGATAGTGGTGGAAATTATCACCCGCAGGGTCATTCAAGGGCGAGAATTTATCCGCCCTCATTCTTTCGACAGCCTCGGGAGTCAATTTGGCTTCCAATTGCTCTACAAAGTGTTTATAGGTCTCGTGTTGGAACTCCTCGGCAGTAGAAAGGCCATTCAAACCAACGTCTTGTACACTTCTGGCTTCGGCTTGGTTATCAAATGCATAAACAACCGACTGTTGCGTAGGCACTTTACCCCATTGTGTTTCAACCACGTTTTGTTGATTGCCATCGGCAGGCAAACCATTTTCGTAGAACTTGCGTCCGTCTTTAAGAATATCTTCCGAAATATCACCCAAGTTAATGTACAAATCACCACCTTGCATGCTACCATCGTTATACACAAAGGGGTCCATCAACCAGAATTCTAAATATTCGATATTATTGGTTTCAAAATCGGTCGTTTCTAATTTACGCATAATACCCGCCCATTTAGAAGCAGGGTTCTTCATTTTACCATCCTGATCATAACTATCTGCATACACGTTATACGGACCACGTTCGGTAGGATGATAAGCCAAGTCGAGGGTTTGAATATAACTGGACTGACCATATACCAACTCTCTGTTGGGGAAAATTTCGGTTTCTGATACTTGTCTGACAAAGTGATTAGATAGTTGCTCTTTGTCTTTTCGGATATGCGTAGGTGTATTCGACGTACTTTGATTAAACAAATTGTCGATGTAATACCACGAAAGCAAAGCACGGTTTTTACCATACTCTACATTGTTTACCAACATAGACTCGGCAAAACGGGCGGGTGTACTTGCCAAACGCCAAGCAGAAGCATAGCGGACATCAAAGCCAACGGTAGTCGATTCAAAGTCGTCGATATAAGCTTTGCCCTGTGCACCTTTTGCCGATCCTGGAATCATGTGGGCAAATTCGGCATCAAATGCAATAGTAGATGCTTGTTTTAGGTTAAGAATGGGCAATTTATTGAGCCAATCGGTAATTGCTTGGAATTGATTGCGATACGAGGTATTCAACCCCCAAATGGTATTCGCAACGGGGTCATCGCCATAAGAAACCTTAGACGTAAGCGGTTTTTCGGAGAAATGCATGATGGTACCGCCCACGTTAAAATGGTCGTTAAAGGCATAATTCAAGGTCGTTCCCACCAACGATTTTCGTTGCATGTTAAACATCGACTGGCTTTCTATCGACACACTGATTGGTGTTCCCAAATCGATTAAATCCTGATTCATGATGCTTACCACACCCATCATGTAATCGACGGTATAATCGACGTTTTCGGTTAGCACAACACCCCCTGCTGTTACACGAACAGAACCCTTGGGAATGTTCATGGCATTGAGCCTGATTTCCGAACCCGAAGATGCACGGTATTCTCCTTCTAAATAGAATTTATTTTTCTCGGCAAATTCTTGCGCTGTTGTTAGTGTCGAATCGTATAATTCTTGGAAACAATACTTTTGAACCAGTTTGGGGTCGTTTCCTAATTTTTGTGCCAAATGCGAACCAAAAGGTTCTACAACGGGGAAAATAATTTTTCCGTTCTGGCTAATGATGGTATATCCCTCGATGTAGTCAAACATACCATCGCCTTTGGGTCTTTCGTTGCCATGCGAATCCAAATGGTCTAACCCCATAACACGCAACAAGGGTTCTTTGGCAATGGGTCCCTCGGTGATATAGCGCAAATCGATACCCGTCGAGTCGTTCTTGTACATAATATTCAAGATAAACTTGCTTTGTTGTACTTGATATGCACCCAACGAATAGATATTCTTCATCATCAAGTCCCAGGTAGGCATTTGGGGCGATTTATCGGTCGATTTTAGCAACTTCAACGCCAATGGTTTTGAGAATTCACCCGACGAGTTAGAAAGTTCACCTACGGTATAAACCTTGCCTTGGTAGGTATATTGAAAGGCTACCGCCAACATTTCGTCGTTGTTCAAAGCCGTTTTCAACGAAATATAACCCAACTCCTTGTTAAGGGTATAATCGGCATCATCCAATTTACGTACCCCTTCCATTTTAACATAATCGGTGGCATTTTCCATGCCGAATGCTTTTAGGTAGGTATCGATTTCGTGAATCTGTGGCAAACCACCACTTGCCTGCACTACATTGGCAAACAAGGTATTGGCATTATTGGCAGGAACAGCAGAAGCACCTGTTGCCACAAACGAAGGGTTGTAAATTTTTTCGGGCTCTGCCAAATCGGCAAAACCTACCACATTGATGGTATTTTGGTAGTTGGTTGTATTTTTATTGGTCACCCAAACTTCGATGGCTGTAATCGAAATGCCCGATGCGATATTAGGCACATCCACCATCCATTTATCGTAGTTATCGCGGAAATAGTGCGACAAGAAGTAGTGTCTGTTTTCGTCGTATTGATCTACGGGAACCGAAAAATCCGTGGTTTGCGCACCACTGGTATTGATGGTTTGCGATTCGGATTCTTGTTGCGAGAACACGGCTCCAACACTTAATTTACCAAATTGCAACTCGGCTTTGATACCAAACAAACTGGTGCTACCGGTAATGAGCGAACCCGAAAGAGGCATACTTACATTACCCGCTTCTAACTTCTTGATAATATCGTCTTCTTTGCCCTCGTATTGCAACTTAAGCATCGATTGGTCAAAATCGAACGTCGCTTCGGTGTTGTAATTTAAGCCAAATTTTAGTTTATCACCCACCGAACCCGTTGCGTTCAGCTGGATTTTCTCGTCAAAATCGAAACTGTTGGTATTGCGGCTACGCGAGGGGAGTGAGGGGTTGTCGATGCTTTGCAAGGAGTAGCCGATTTTCATTTCGGCATTTCCCTGTGTCTTTATCCTTACACCGCCCGGACCGAAAATCTTCTCGGCAGGAC
>CALDQH010000097.1 GCA_937911935.1 uncultured Bacteroidales bacterium
ATGTTGCAAAAAGAAGTGGCAGAGCGTATCGCTTCAAAACCAGGTAAAAAAGCATACGGTATTTTGAGCGTGCTTTTGCAGGCATATTACGACATTGAGTATTTGTTTACCGTGCCTCCTTCGGTTTTTAACCCACCTCCCAAAGTACAATCGGCTGTAATAAAAATGACGCGTAACAACACAGAGCATTTGCCATGCAACGAGGTGTTGTTTAAAAATGTAGTTAAAACCACGTTCAATCAACGTCGCAAAACCATACGAAATTCCATTAAACCTTTGTTGGGAGGCGACTTTGACAAGGCAGGAACTCCCTTGCTCGACAAACGCCCCGAACAATTGAGCGTGGCTGAGTTTGTAGAACTAACTACTTGGGTCGAATCACAAATGTAACTACATTGTCTTGTAGGTATAATAAAAAAGCGGTGACCTCAATCATGAAAGGTTACCGCTTTTTTTGTGGGGTATTGGTTTTAATTTCCTTTTTCGGAGATAAATTTGATACGAATCAATCTTACTTCTTCTTCGGTAAAGTCGCCACCCAATTCGTTGAGAGCTTCGTCAATATCGTCCGTAGTCGATTCGGCAAAATATTCCATAATTTCGTCCACTTTGTCGGGATCCATCACTTCGTTGATAAAGTAATCGATGTTGATCTTTGTACCCGAATAGATGATAGCCTCAATTTCTTCGATAAGTTCAACAAAATCCAAACCTTTGGAGATTGCCAAATCGTCTAAACTGATTTTTCGGTCTATAGCTTGAATGATAAATACCTTTAATTTAGATTTGTTGGCAACGGTTCTTACGCGCATGTCCTCGGGACGTTCAATCTCGTTTTCTTGCACGTGCTTTTTAATCAAGGCAATAAACTCTTCGCCATAGCGTTTTGCTTTTCCTGCTCCTACACCTGGAATGTTTTGCAACTCTTCTATGGTAATAGGGTAGGTGGTAGCCATCGATTCCAACGATGGATCTTGGAAGATGACGTATGGAGGCAATCCTACTTGTTTCGCCATTTTCTTACGCAAGTCTTTTAGCATGGAGAACAATGCCTCGTCGGCTGCGCATGAGCCTGCTTTGCGAATTGGAGTTTCTTCGTCCTCTTCTTCAAACTCGTTATCTTTGGTAATTTTGAACGAAGTAGGTTTCTTAAAGAATGCCTTACCCGTTTTGGTAACTTTAAGCACACCGTAATTTTCGATTTCTCGATCGATGTAGCCAGCTATCATGGCTTGACGAATAACGGTATGCCATACCGATGCATCCTCGTTTGTGCCAGTAGCAAATACCTCTAAATCTTCGTGTTTGTAGTCTAAAACTTCGGAAGTTTCTTTCCCTACAATAATATCAACAATGTGTTCTGCTTTGAATTTTTCTTTTACCGCCAAAATGGTTTCGATGACGGTACACAACATATCCTGTGCTTCCATTTGTTTTTTAGGGTGCAAGCAGTTGTCGCAATTGCCGCAGTTTTCGGGTGTATATTCTTCGCCAAAGTAGTGAAGCAATAATTTGCGTCTGCATACCGACGATTCGGCGTAGGCAGCAGTTTCGTTTAATAGTTGTTTCCCTATTTCCTGCTCGGCAATGGGCTTGCCTTGCATAAATTTTTCTAATTTCTGAATGTCTTTATTGGAGTAAAAGGCAATACATTGACCTTCTCCTCCGTCTCTGCCGGCTCTGCCTGTTTCTTGGTAGTATCCTTCCAAACTTTTGGGGATGTCGTAGTGAATTACATAACGAACATCTGGTTTGTCGATACCCATACCAAATGCGATGGTAGCCACAATTACTTCTACCTTTTCCATCAAGAAATTATCCTGATTTTCGGAGCGCACGTTAGAGTCCATACCCGCGTGGTAGGCAAGTGCGTTGATTCCGTTTACACGCAAGGTTTCTGCCAAGTCTTCTACTTTTTTGCGGCTCAAGCAATAAATAATGCCCGATTTTCCTTCTTGCGATTTGATAAATTTGATAATCTCTTTGTCGATGCTTTGGTTTTTCTTTCTAACCTCGTAATAAAGGTTAGAACGGTTAAACGACGATTTAAAAACTTGAGCGTTGGTCATGCCCAAATTCTTTTGAATATCGTGTTGAACCTTGGGAGTGGCTGTGGCTGTTAGTGCAATAACAGGAGCATTGCCAATTTGGCTGATGATGGGGCGGATTTTGCGGTATTCAGGGCGGAAATCATGTCCCCACTCCGAAATACAATGTGCCTCATCAACTGCATAAAACGAGATTTTTACGCCTTGTAAGAATTGAATATTTTCTTCTTTGGTAAGCGATTCGGGTGCTACGTACAACAACTTGGTTTTGCCACTAAGTACGTCGGTTTTTACCTCTTCGATGGCTGCTTTAGACAACGACGAATTGATAAAGTGAGCCACACCGTCTTCTTCGCTAAACGAGCGCATGGCATCTACCTGATTTTTCATCAAGGCGATAAGTGGTGAGATAACGATGGCAACACCATCCATCAGCAATGATGGAAGTTGATAGCACAACGATTTGCCACCACCAGTCGGCATAAGCACAAACGTATCATTACCAGCAAGCAAGTTTTCTATGATTGCTTCCTGATTTCCTTTAAAAGAATCAAATCCAAAGTATTCTTTTAAGGCATTGGTAAGTGTCGTGTTTTCTGCCATCGTTTAGCAAATATAATAATCAATATTTAGAAAGAAAATATTTTTTACTAAAAAATGCTATGCATTGATGTTTTTAGTCAATTTCTCGGCTACAATCTCGCGCGTAATTTCTAATTGTTCCACTTTTTCCGATGGAATGCTGTACATGTAGTCCATGATAACCGACTCGGTAAGCGAACGCAATCCGCGTGCTCCCAGTTTGTACTCTATCGCTTTGTCAACAATGTAGTCCAATGCCTCGTCGGTAAATGTAAGTTGTACATGGTCCATGGCAAAGAGTTTGGCGTATTGTTTAACGATGGAGTTTTTGGGTTCAACCAAGATGCGGCGTAGGGCATCCCTGTTAAGCGGATCCAAATAAGTTAAAATAGGTAACCTGCCGATAATCTCTGGAATCAAACCAAACGATTTTAAATCTTGCGGAGCAATGTACTGTAGCAAGTTTTCGCGGTCTATTTTATGAACTTCTTTGGCAGCAGAATAACCTACTGTTTTGGTGTTTAGGCGGCTGGCGATGCGTTTTTCGATGCCATCAAAAGCGCCACCACAGATAAACAAAATGTTTTGCGTGTTTACCGGAATGAGTTTTTGCTCGGGATGTTTACGACCTCCTTGAGGTGGAACATTCACAATAGAACCTTCCAATAGTTTTAGCAGGCCTTGTTGAACACCCTCACCGCTTACGTCGCGCGTAATAGATGGATTATCGCTTTTGCGTGCAATTTTGTCGATTTCGTCGATAAATACGATGCCTCTTTCGGCAGCCTCAACATTATAATCGGCTACTTGGAGCAGACGGGTTAAAATACTTTCGATGTCTTCGCCTACGTATCCTGCTTCGGTAAGTACCGTGGCATCTACAATGGTAAAGGGAACATGCAATCTTTTGGCAATGGTTCGAGCCAAAAGGGTTTTCCCAGTACCCGTAGAACCCACCATGATGACGTTCGATTTTTCAATCTCTACTTCGTCGCCCATGTCTTTTTGCAACAGGCGTTTGTAGTGGTTGTAAACCACCACACTCAGGTTCTTTTTGGCCTTGTCTTGACCAATAACGTATTGATCTAAGAACTCTTTTATTTCTTTGGGTTTGGGTAGTTCTTCTAGGCTAAGCGAAAATGCACTTTTGCTACGCTTTTTGAGGGTTTCGCGTACCATTTCGTGAGCACTTTCGGCACATTCGTTACAAATGTTACCGTCCAATCCGGTCATGAGCATTGCCACTTCCGATTCGGATCTGCCACAAAAACTACACCTTTGTTCGTTACGTTTGCTCATTATTTGTTCGCTTTAATCAATACCTCGTCAATCATGCCGTATTCTTTGGCTTCCTGGGCGGTCATCCAATAGTCGCGATCGGAATCTTGTTCGATGCGTTCAAACGGATTGCCCGAGTGTTCGGCAATGATGGTATATAATTCTTTCTTTAATTTTTGAATTTCGCGTGCGGTAATTTCGATGTCCGATGCTTGTCCTTGTGCTCCACCCATGGGTTGGTGAATCATCACACGTGAGTGTTTGAGTGCCGAACGTTTGCCTTTAGCACCAGCCGTAAGTAGCACAGCTGCCATGGATGCTGCCATACCCGTGCAAATGGTGGCAACATCGCTGCTAATAAATTGCATGGTATCGTATATTCCTAAACCTGCATACACACTACCACCAGGGCTGTTTAAGTAAATCGAAATATCTTTGCCTGGATCGGCAGAGTCTAAATATAAAAGTTGTGCTTGGATAACGTTGGCTGTGTAGTCATCTACTTGGGTGCCCAAGAAAATGATACGGTCCATCATCAAACGCGAAAACACATCCATTTGTGCTACATTTAATTGACGCTCCTCAATAATGGTGGGCGAAATGTAGCTGCTTGTAATATCCATGTATTGGTCCAATGCCAATCCATTCATACCCAAATGCTTGGTAGCATACTTTCTAAATTCGTTGTTCATATGTTGTTGGTTATTTGGTTATTATTCAAAGCTTCGCTTTTCATGATTTCAGGCTGCGCCTTGGCATAACCAAACAAGTTTGCTTCTGCGCTCGGCTTGCACTGAAATTCGTTTAGGCGTTTAGTCGACAAGTGACAAGTGACTAGTGACAGTTAAAACTCTTTCTGCATAAATAGTCGGGGAAGATTACAACCAATAAAGTTGCCTACTATCGCCCAAAACCATGCGCCCAACAAAGGCAAGGTAAATTTGCCATGAAATAGGGCGGCTGCATAATAAAACGCGTCGGCTACGCAGTGAGGTAATCCGCACAAAATAAAGACAGGCACACCAAATAGCAAGGGCCAATAATGTTTTTGGCGTGCTCCATACACAGCTAAGGTCATAATCATACCTGTTCCAACCGAGGTCATAATCAAACCATGCCACGAAGCGTTTAATCGAGCATCCAAGATGGCTTGTAGGTTGGTAAGAACGGTGTCGTTGCTTACGTAGTAGGCAATCCAGGCAGCAAAAGCGCATCCCACGGCGTTAAGCAAAATCATGGGTACAAGTTTCCACATTTCTTTGACGGGTAAAAAACCCGACTTGCCTGTGTACAATTGCGCACCGCACATAACTACGCTTAAAAGCCCAAAGGCAAACAACACAGCGCCTGCAATGCCGCCAACGCGTAGGTAAACAATGCCGCCTATTCCTATTAAAAGCCCGGCAAAGATGGCCATAGAGGTAAATTGTTTGGTCATACTCCTAATTTTTGGCGAAAGTAATGCAAAAAATAGAAATAACAAATTTTTTACTGACTAATCGGCTCATCGGTTAATCGACGAATCGATGTTTTGTAGAGTAATTTGAAGATTTAGTGAGTCTTGTATTAAAAGAAGTTAAAATGCAGTCGGTCCTATTGTAACATTCTGATAAATGTCTTTACCTTTGCATCATCATTACCGACTTACCGATTAGTCGATTAGTCGGAGCTCACGCAGTGAGCGACTTTATAAACATCTTAATTCTTAATGACATGAAATCAAACTCTTTTTATGGCAGCCATGTGCTGTTTGTGTGCGTAACCTTTTATCGCGTGTTGCTATGTTTGGGTTATCGCAAATAAGCTGGGGCAGTTTTCTGCTTGTAGCGGTATCGTTGTGGCTTGGCTTCAACGGAGCGGTGTGGCTTTATTTTCGTTTTAAATCAAACAGTTCGCCCCAAGCAGGGCAAGTGCACCGCCAGCAAAAATTCAAACAGTCTTTACCTTTTTAATAACAATATCTTTTTCTTATGAAAACTAATTTTAAAAAATCTGGCCTACTATTGGCCATGTGTGCAAGCTTTACTTCGATACTCGCACAAGGGAATGGAGTTGCAGCCCTCGAAAAAGCAAACGCCGAAATCCAGTCTTATGTAGAACCCATGACACAACTTTTTTATGTGGTTTGTGCTGTCATTGGGTTAATTGGAGCCATTAAAGTGTATGGTAAGTGGTCGGCAGGTAGTGCCGATACCACCCGAACCGCCGCTTCGTGGTTTGGCGCTTGTGTGTTTGCAATTGTGGCAGTAACCGCCATTCGTGCCTTCTTTATTGGTTAAAGATGGCAACCTATTCCATTAACAAGGGAGTAGGAAAGACCGTAGAGGTAAAGGGCTTAACAGCCCCTTACCTACTATGGTTTCTTTTAGGAATGCTGCTTTCTTTTCTGTTGTTTTTTCTGTTGCTTTGGATTTCTTTCCCCGTAGCACTTGTGCTGAGCATCTCGCTTTTGGTAGTTACTATAAGGTGGTGTTATTATGCCAATCGCACTTATGGTCAATATGGTTTGATGCATCGTAGCGTCCAGAAAAAATTACCGTCACGCATTGCCATGAACACTCCCATTCATCACTTAATCGAATCGAATGAAGAAAATCTTTGGAAAAACCATTGATCAATGTTTCCCGCTATTGGTGTGGGAAAAGAATTGCTTGGTGGGCAAAAATGCCGATATAACCGTACCCATAAAACTCATTTTGCCCGAGTTTTATCGGCGTGATGTGGCTCGATGCGAGCAGGATCACGCTACTTGGGTGCGTGCTATGCGTTTGTTGCCCGATTCTTGCATCGTACACAAGCAGGATATTTACGGGCAAACCACCTACAAGGAACCATCCTGTCCCGAATCGCTCGCTACCCATTCCTTTTTAGAGGATGCCTCTGTACAACATTTTAGAGGCAGAAACTACATACAGCACACGTGTTATGTGTATGTAACCTTGTCTTCGAAGACTTCGATGCAAGCTTCCTCGGCTTTGTCTATGCTGTGCCAAAACAGGTTGGTGCCAGCCGATATGTTGGATAAAAACAGGCAAACGGAGTTTATAGATAAGGTAGAACAATTCATGGCATTGCTCAATGAGTCTGGATTTAAGGCTACTCGCTTAAGTGAGCAGGAGGTGATAGGCTCGCCCGGGCATGCTGGATTGTTGGCTCATTACCTCAACCTCGATTTTACCCCAAACGCTGCATGCGCTTCCGATATTCATCTGTCGGACGGAGATTTGATGGTAGGCAGTCGTTACGTGAGTTGTTTCTCGCTGCATCAATTGGAGAACCTTCCGCAAACGGTTGCCACGCACAAGATTCATCCCAGTTATACGCATGCGCCTTTGCCTGTTTCTTATGTATCGGGTTTGGGTCAATTATTGCCATTCTCGCACATTTACAACCAATATTTCTTTTTGGATAACCATTCGGACAACATCCGATACATGGAAAAGAAAGCGCGAGAGCAACAATCCTTATCGGGTATTTCTCGACAGAATGCCATCAACAAAACCTTTACCGATGCTTATATCAACGAATCGATAGCCGACGGAAAACGTTCGGTTCGTTGTGCTTTTAATGTAATGCTTTGGGATACCGATTACTATCAATTGCTGCAAAAAAACAACGCTGTATCGGCTGCGTTGTTGGAGTTGGATGCCTTTGCTTGCAAAACAGAGGGCATTGTTCCGCTGCTTTTTTGGGCAGGAATCCCAGGAGCAGCATCGCAGTACCCCAGCGAGATGACCTTTTACACGTTTTTAGAGCAAGGTGCCTGTTTTATCAGTGGCGAGGGACAAGTTCCGCCTACCATACCGCCCACGGGAATTAAACTGTGCGATCGGGTTAGTGGTATTCCCATGCGCATCGATTTATCGGACATTCCGCTTCAAAAAGGCTGGATAAACAACCGAAACAAATTTATTTTAGGTCCCTCAGGCTCTGGAAAGTCTTTTTTTACCAATCATTTGGTCCGTCATTATTACGAGCAAGGTAGTCATATTGTTTTGGTCGATGTGGGCGATAGTTACAAAGGTCTTTGTTCTTTGATAGCCGAAGAAACGCAAGGGCAAGACGGCATATACTATACCTATACCGACGAGCATCCCATTTCGTTTAATCCTTTTTATACCTCCGATAAAGTTTATACCATCGAAAAACGCGAGCAATTGGCATCGCTCATTTTTTGTTTGTGGAAAAACGAGAACGAGAGCATTACCAAAGCAGAAGAAACCCACATTGCCGATGCCTTGAATGAGTACATCAAAACGATAACGGATGGGCAGCAAGAGGCTTCTTTTAACGCGTTCTACGAATATTTGTCCACGCATTTTAAGCAGTACCTGATGCAACAAGCGGTGCAAGCCAAACATTTTGACATCGAAAACCTGTTGCAAGTGCTCAAACCCTACTATCGTGGGGGTATGTACGATTATCTGCTCAATGCCACCCAGCCTATTAACTTGGTCGAAAAACGTTTCATTGTATTCGAAATTGATAACATCAAAGACCACAAAACCCTCTTTCCCGTGGTAACGTTGATATTGATGGATACGTTTATTTCTAAAATGCGGCATCCTTCTGTTTCCAACCAGCGCAAACTAATTTTGATAGAAGAAGCCTGGAAGGCTATTTCTAAACAGGGTACAGCCGAGTTTATTAAATACTTGTTTAAAACCGTACGTAAGCATTTTGGCGAGGCTATTGTTGTCACGCAAGAGGTGGATGATATTGTGGGCAACGAAATCGTAAAAAACACCATTTTGTCCAATGCTGATTGCAAAATCTTACTGGATCAACGCAAGTATGCACATCGGTTTGACGAAATCAAAAGAACACTTTCTCTTACCGACCACGAGGCTTGTTTGGCACTATCCTTAAACCAAGAACTACAAACCGCAGGCAGAAATCCCTACAAAGAAGTCTTTATTACGTTTAATGGAAACAATCCAGCTGTTTATGCCTTAGAGGTTTCGCGTGCCGAATACCTGGTTTATACCACCGAGAAAACCGAAAAATCAGCCCTACAAACCCTGCAAGATCATTATGGGTCTATCAAAGCGGCTGTTACGCATTCACTAACATCTAATTCTGTAAAACCATGAAAAAATGCTATCTCTTTTTCTTTTTTCTATTGCTTACCAAGCCGCTTTTTGCGCAGTTTGTGGTGAGCGATCCCGCCTCCATCTCGCAGCGTATCGCACTGTTTATGGAAGAGTTGGGCGAAAAACTAATTGACCGAAACGAATTGGTGGCACAAACCTTCAATACCACCGAGATGCTCAAGCAAGCGCAAGAAGGTCTGCAGAAACTCCAAAATGTAAGTGCCTATGTGCAAGGAGCAAAAATCTCTTACGAAATTATCGACGAGGGTGTTAAGTTGGCAAAGCAAGTGCAAGATATTCAGCAAAATATGAGCAAACTAACCCACCTTACAGACGAAGAAATTGCCAATGCGCTTTGTTTTTCGGCAGAGTTGGGCGATTACATTGCCGATAAGGTAGAAGAAGCAAACGAAATGCTAACGGGCAAAAAAAATACCGGAGAAATGTCCGATTATGAGCGTATCCAGTTGCTCAAATCCATCAAAAAAGAGCTGAAATCCTTGCGTAGTATCTTGTCGGATGTTCAAAAAAGGTTCAAAAACAAGAATTCGTACGCCTTGTTCGAAGATTACACGCGATCGCTAACTTGCGAAATGATCTTTTTTGGATTCGATAAAAAATACGGTTTGCAGACCTCGCAGGTTGAATCTGTGATAAAAGATGTACAAAAGGCGAACAAAGAAAAAGAAAAAGCCAAAAAGAAAAAATCAACCAAATAGTTTATTATGTCAAACATCTTATCATCGATGCAACTGATTGCATCGCAAATGGCTGTTAAGTGTTCGGAGTTACAACAAACAGCCCATGAGTATGTAGAAGCACTACTTGTGCCTGCCCAAATTTTATGTGGAATCTTTGCTTTTGTTTACATAGGCATGCGCCTATGGAGCAGTTGGTCCCGTGGTGAAAAGATAGACTTTTACGGCATGATTCGCCCCTTTTCGGTAGGGCTGCTTGTCTGTTTTTTTGCTGCCTTTGTTTCTGTGCTCCAAGTAGTAGTAAAACCCATCGAAACGGCTGCTGCTTCTTTGAGCGAGTCGGTATACGAGCCCTATGTACAGGCGCAAAGTGAATACTTGCAAGCTACGGTCGATATGCGTAACAGCATGGCTGCCTACGAACGTAAAGAAGCACAAGATAATGCACAAGTGGTAGAGGAACATATCACCGCATCTTCTTCTAACATGCAAATCTACCGCATGGTTGTCGATTTGTTAGCGCAATTTACGCAATTAGGCATATCGGGTATGGTCTATTTTGTGCAACTATACGTGGTTTTAGCGCAACTTATTTTGCTTTTGATTGGTCCTTTTGCCTTTGCTCTTTCGTTGTTACCAGGGTTTTCGGGTAATATCAAACATTGGATGGCACATTTTCTGCACCTTTCCTTGTACAAGCCCCTCTGCTTATTAGTGGGTTTCATGGTAGCGATGCTTTTTTCGCAGTGTATTTATCCCGTTTTTATCGATATGATAAACGAACTCCCAACTGCCGAATACAGTTTTTCGGATTACGAAATGGCGTGTCACGTGCAGTTTTCCATACAACTTTTATTTGTTTTGTTTAACAGCGTTGCCATAGCCTTGTATGCTTGCATCCCAACGTTTTCCAAATGGATTATCAGTAGCGATGGAGCCTCGGGTTGGTTGGTAGCTTCCAAAAATGATTGATATGTTTTCTTCTTTAAAAAATCTTCAGAATGCATTTGCACTAACGCGCGTTTACCTGATACTGATAACGGTATTCTGTTTATCGATAAGCGTTTATGCCCTTTATGCCGCTTATGCATTTGCCGAAAAACAGCGCGAAAAAATCTACGTATTAGACCAAGGTCAGTCCTTGTTAATGGCGCTCTCCAGCGAGGTAAAAGACAATCGACTTGCCGAGGCACGCTCGCATATTAGAAGGTTCCATGAGTATTTCTTTACCCTGTCGCCCGAAAAAGATGCCATCGAAAACAACGTGCAAAAAGCCTTGCATTTGGCAGACAATTCGGCATCGCAGGTGTATATGCAACTCAAAGAGCAGGGATTTTACGAGCAACTGATAGCTTCTGGCATCTTATGCGAGGTGCAAATAGACAGCATTGTGATAAACGATGCTGTTTATCCGCATCAAGTAAAAACTTATGGCGTTAGTTCCATTGTTCGACGTTCTAACATTACGTATCGTAAGTTAGAAACGAGTTGTTTGTTGCTTCATTGCACACGTACCGATAACAATCCGCATGGTTTTCTTATCGAACAATGGAAAATTACCGATAACAGTGATTTGTATGTTGTACAACGTTAAAATATCAAGATGATGGGTCAAAAACAAAAAATAATGCACGCAGCCTCTTGTATGGTTCTGCTTTTTGTGCTGTTTACTTTTTATATATTAGGTGGCGGAACGCAAGAAGCTGACGAGGTGGACGCTTCTTTTGCCCTTGCAGGAATCAATACAACTTTACCCGAGGCAGATGCGCAAGAATTGTCGGCATCTCGCCTGGATGCCCTAAAAAAAGACATGGAACGTCAGCAGCAGGCAAGGCAAACCGAACAAAGGCAAAATGCCTCCTCGTTTAGGTGGTATCATTCGCCAACAGAAAACACGGATAGCGTATCCCCCAAGGCATCCCCCAAAACAGCAGCTACAAAAGTCGAAGTAGTCGAAAAACCGATTCAGTCCGCTCCATCCGTTTTGCCCAAACGTGCTCCTGCTACTTTGAACGAAACGCAACGGAAACAAGTAATCAATCAAAAAAAGCGTCAATTAGAGCAGTTGTTGGGCGTTTCGTCCGACCAAGATGCCTCTTTAAAAACACAAGACCCGCAAACTTATCCATCGGTTGAGGTGGCGCAAGAGCAGTGTACGGGCTTTTATGGTTTAGAAAGTGAGCAAAATCCAGCACGTGCTATTCGGGCTGTGGTGCATGGAGAACACGCCCACTTGGGGCGGGGTGGCATTGTTAAGTTGCGCTTATTAGACGATATTCAAATACAGACTACCCGAATACCAGCGGGTACGTTTTTGTACGGCAGGCTTTCGTTTGTTTCTTGCAGGGCTTTGATACACATTGAGAACGTTCAATACCAAAATGCCATTTATCCCTTTCGAGGCACAATTTACGACAAAGACGGGTTTGAGGGATTGTACGTACCCGATAATCGAGTGGACGAAGCAACCCGCAAAGCAGGGTCACAAGCCCTATCCAACATGAACGTTCGTATCCCCTCTGCATCGTTGGTAGCATCGGCAGCCAATGCCGCTTTGGGAGCGGTACAATCGGTGGCGCAGTCGAGCGTTAGCGAACAGAAAATATCCATCTCGTCCAATTATTTAGTAACCATTAAACCTGCCAATCCATGAAACGTTTATACTCCTTATTGTCATTTTTGTTTGCCATTATTCCTGTTTTTGCAACCTCGATTTTTTACATCAACCATACGCAACAATTAACCTTGCAATTTCCCTCCGAAATCAAATACGTGGATGTGGGCAGTAGGCATGTTCAATTGTCTAAACTGTCTGATAATTGCACTTTGTCGATACGTGCCAAACATGCTGGCATCTCGCCTACCACCTTGTCGGTGGCAACAGCCGATGCCAATTATTACCTATATAACTTAGTAGAAGCACCCACATTGCCCTACTTGGCGTATCACGTCCAAAAAGGACCTCTTCCCGCTGCTGTCGTGCAAATTGCCAGCGAGCAGACCACGCACTTTATTGCTCCGTTTATGATTAGTGATTGGTCGGTAGGAAGCGACTCGGTATTAGCTGCCTATGCCGACGGCATTCGCAACATGGTGCGTGTAAAGGCAACGGATGTATCTAAACGTGAATCATCTATTACGTTGTTGGGTAGTCAGGGAAGGCTTTTCTCGTATCGTTTGGTATATGCCGATAGTTTACCCGAATTGTCGGTACAGGTATCCGATTCGACATCGGCAGAGGTTATCTTTCAAACCAATCCCATGGATACTCAATTGTTGCAAAAGTTGGCAGACAAAGCCTTGTTGAGCAAATCTACCAACAACCACATTGGGGTAGTAGAACACCGCATGCAGTTTTCGCTGGCAGCTATTTATAGTTACAAAGACTGGTTGTTGTTGCGTTTAGCTATACAAAACAGAAACGATATTGATTACGATATTGATTTTATCAAGGTGTATATTACCGATAAAAAAGGGAGCAAACATACGGCTCTGCAAGAAACCGAAGTTACTCCCTTTTATGTGCACGGTAGCGATGGTATTGTTTCGCTGTTGCCTGCTCGTGGGCAGCAGGATAGAATTTTATTCTTTAACCGTTTTACCCTTCCCAAACAGCGTATCTTGCGGATAGAGCTCTTTGAAAAAAACGGTGGTAGGCATTTGTTGTTTTCGGTATCGCACAAAGAGTTGTTGCGCGCCAAAGCACTTTCTTTGCCTTAGTGTGCCAACCAAAGTTCTGGGTTTTGTAGCAGTTTGTCTTTCCAAACCTGAAAATAAAGTTCGGTTTTAAAACCATCCTCTGGATCGCTATAAATAGACCCTATGTTTTGTTTGGCTTTTACCTTATCGCCTGCTTTTACGTTTACTTTGGTTAGGTTGGCATATACAGTTCTGTACATACCATGTTTGATAATAACCGCATTGTTGCTACCAGGAATAGAGAACACTTGTGTTACCTCGCCATCGTAAACGGCACGGGCTTTGGTCCCTTTAGGGCATTGAATGTAGATACCCTTGTTATCGGTGGTAACGTACTTGAGTACGGGGTGAGGTTGTACCCCAAAACTACCCACTACCACTCCTTTTTCTACGGGCCACGGAAGGCGACCTTTGTTTTTTTCAAAGTTGCCCGAAACCAATTTCTCTTCTTTGGTCATGGCGTAGGTCTTTCCGCCCGATTTCTGGGTCGCTTTTTTGGCTTCGGCAGCAATTTTTGCCTCAATCTGTTTGTTTAGTTTGTTGGCAGCTTGTTGCTGTTTTTTAAGCTCGGCACGCAGGTTTTTTTCTTTCTTTTTAAGCTGTGTAACCAAGTTAGCTTGCTTGGTTTTTTGCTTTTTTAGTTTGTCGTTTTCTGCTTGACGCGTTTTGAGTACTTGCAACCGTTCTAACCTAAGCGCTTCTACTTGCTTTAACTTTTCGTCTAGTTCGGTTTTGGTCTCTTTAATCTCGTTTACCTTCTTTTCGCAGTACTCACCGTATTGTTTCATGTATCGCCAGCGTCTGTAAGATTGCGAAAAGTCGTCTGCCGATAAAATAAACAACAAGTTTTCGTATTTATTCTTTTTAAAATACGAATGATACATCAACTGGGCATATTCGGCTTTTAAATCGTCCAATTGTTTTTGCAACCTACCAGCTTCGCTTCTTAACTTGCTCATTTGGCGGTTCATGCCGCTAATTTCGGTGTTAATTGAGTTAATTAGCTTTTGTTGTTGCTTAATCTCTGCGTTAAGTACGTTTAGTTGGGTTATGTTTTTGGCCTTGTTTTTGCTGGTTTCGTTGATTAGGCTGTTGGTTACTTCCAATTGCTTGAGTGCATCTGCTTTGCGTTTTTGCAATTCGGATACCGATTGAGCCAGAACCATTCCTAAACTCAATGCCAAAAGCACCGTGTATGTTAGTAGTCGCTTCATATTATAAGGTCAATAACTCTTTTTGCAGCTCTTCGACTGTTACTGTTTTATAGCCACTGGGCATTTGCCAATTTAGTTCGCTTTTTTGGTTAAACGAAATGGATTGGAAAGTTACATCTACGCTGTTGCTGCGTTCTTTGGAGTAGTAAACATATTGTACCGCCATGGGGAACTCGTGCTCTTGCACAAGTTGCAAGTTGCTATAAGTTGCCATGAGATAATCGCCTTTGCTAAACGAGCGAATAATGCTTCGTTGCAAGAATTTTCCACCTTGCAACAAAAACTCGGTTTGGTATTTGCCGTTGTGCGTAAGCATCCAATCGCTACCAACTACGTCCAATGTAAAATTGGCAAAGTGATTTCTATCTGGGTCGAATAGTCGGTTGGTAAGTAGCCCTTGCAATCCGTAAAAGTCGGTGCCCAACTCGCTGGCAAGTTCGCTAAAAGGCATGCTGCAAATTCGTTTACCGATTCTATCTACCAAAATGGCGTGATCGGGGGTACAATAAATACGAATCACTTCGATGCCAAAAAGGGCTTTTACCGATACCATCAATTCTTGGTCGGTAACAGACTCGATGGTTCCGCTTAGCGAAAAGAGTTTGTTGCCCAAAAGCTGCATCTTGAATTGTGCGGTTAAACCTTTGATTTGTTCGTGGTAGTTACCCGCAGTAGTAATGCTGTCGGTGGTTGTAGGCACATTTCGCACCGTGGAGGCTTGTTTGGTTGTTTTACAACTGGTAAGCAAGCAAAGGCTAATGCCCACCATCCATAGTATGGTTTTCCATGTTTTCATGTTGGTTTTTATTTTTTATGGTTTCCGCTATTTTTAGCATTTCGTTGGCTTTTTCTTCTTCGCCCAATTTTTGCAACAACTTGCCATAATCGTGGTACAACTCAAAGTGTTGTTGCTCCTTGTCGTATTCGATGGCTTGGTGCATGTAAAACTTAGCATAGGTCAATTTGCCTTGCAGCATCAGTATGTAGCCATAGGTATGCAGATAAGAACAGTTGAGTGGTTCTGCCTTGATGGTTTTGGCACTGATGGCTTCGGCTTTGTCTAAGTCTTTGTTTAGCAAAGCAAGGTAATAGGCATAGTTGTTGTGAATCAAAGCATCATCTGGATATTCCTCCAAAATCATTTCTAACAGCATGGCACTTTTCTCGTAATCCTCTTCCATCCCATACAAGCCACTTAACGTGGTGCAAGTAGTATAACGAGTCATGGGTTCGGTATCCGCAGTCAAATTGGCAATAGCAGCTTCTGCCACTGGTTTCCAGTCTTTTTTCTCGTCGTAATAGATAGCTGCTTTTCCTGTTAAAAAGTAAGCATCGCCAGGCAATTCTTGTAGGGCTTTGTCGATGTATTCCAGTGCTTTTTGGTTGTCCTGTTCGGCCATGATTACATTCACAAGGTATCGATGGCAAGAGGCACATGTAGGCAATAAACTGGTACAAGTTTGCAAGGCTGTTTTAGCATCTTCGTAGCGTTCTTGTTGTAATAAAAAGTCGCTGTACAGCAACCAGGCTTGCTCGTTTCGCTCGTCTGCCAAAAGGATTTTTTGATAGATGGTTTCGATAATCTGTTTGTAGTCGGGGCGTACCTGATAGAACCTCATCGAGGCTTTCAATAGGTTCATTTTTTCTTCCCAACTAACCTCTTTGGCGGCAAAAAGCAACAAAAGGTGTGCATCCAGTTGTGCGGTGTTGCCGGTGCGCTCGTACATATCGCATAGGTAGCGCAGGGCATCTATGTTATCAGCGTTCAACTCCAATGCTTTTTCGTAACAAGCAATGGCAAGTTGAGGTTTGTCGGGTGCAAGCGTTTGCCAAATAGCCCCCTCTCTTAGATACAAATCGTCGTTGAGCGGAAATTTTTGGTGTATGCGTTCAAACTCTTTCTTCATGCCGTCCCAGTTTCCTTGCAACGCCATTACGTAAGCCTTTTCTAACGACATCTCTGCCGTAACACCAATGCGTGTTTCTAATTGCTCGTAGGTTTTGATGCTTTTAGCATAATCGCCCAACTGCAAATAACACCTGCTTAGCATGTAAAGAGGATATTCCTTGTCTGGAAATTTCTTGCAGATGGTTTGGTAAATTTTGGTAGCGGCTTTGTAATCGTTAATGGCAGTGTACCATTCTGCCAAGGTAGAATAGTAAAAATAGTTGCTTTTGTTGTAGCGAACAGCCTTCTTGAGTAGTTTAATGGCTGTTGTTGTATCTCGCTTCATGGCAGAGATATTGGCTAATTGATAAGCAACAACGGCACTTTTAGATTCTAACTTTTGGCACTTTTTAAAACTTTCTTGTGCCAAGGTTAAACTGTCTGCATGCAAGTGACAGAGTCCTTGCATAAACAAACTATCAAACTCGGTAGTATAAAACAAGCGTTCTGTTGTTTGTTTTGCCGCCATGGTAGGCGATAACAAGCAACAGAACCAAATAACTGTTAAAAGGATATGCTTACTCACTTTTTACCTGTATGACCAAAGCCACCTTCGCCTCGCTCGGTTTGCGAGAGTTGTTCCACAAGAGTCCACGAAGCCGTTGCATGCTCGGCAATGACCATTTGGCAAATTCGTTCGCCATTTTCGATGACAAAGGGCTCGTTTGATAGGTTGATTAAAATAACACCAATTTCGCCTCTATAATCGGCATCGATGGTGCCAGGAGTATTTAAAACGGTGATGCCTTTTTTGAGTGCCAAACCGCTACGAGGACGAATTTGTGCCTCGTATCCTGCAGGAAGCTCGATGTATAATCCAGTTGGAATCAATTTGCGCTCCAAAGGTTTTAACTCTACAGGCTCGCTTAAAAATGCACGTAAATCCATGCCAGCCGAAAGTTCGGTAGCGTAAGTAGGCAAGGGATTGTTGCTTTTGTTGATAATAGGAATTTGAACCATATTTTTTGTATCCATCTTTAAATTGGCAAGTGAGCAAGTATCGACAAAATGCGTACTGCTACTTCTGTGCCGAATAACATGCACAAAAGTAACTTTTTTCTGCTAAAAAACCTAACTACCCTGCATCTCTAATTTATAAAAAATCATAACAAGGTTTTAATAACGTTCCGATATTCGTATCTTTGCCCCATTAAATTGTAGAATCAGTTAACCCAATCACCTCATCACCAAATAACCAAAAGTTGCGATTAGGCGATTAAACGATTAGGCGTGAGCGAAGCGAGCAAATAAACGACTAAACGACTAAACAAATAATATGACTTTTCTAACCTCTGGAAACATCCTTCTTATAGGATCGATTCTCATTTTTAGCAGTATTCTTATCACCAAAGCAGGTGGTAGATTTGGTATGCCCGCCTTGCTTTTGTTCTTGTTGGCAGGTATGCTCTTTGGTGTAGATGGAGTAGGCATTGTTTTTAACAACGTTAGACAAGCCCAGTTTGTGGGTATGATTGCTCTATGTGTTATCTTGTTTGCAGGGGGCATGGAAACACGATTTTCCGATATCAAACCCATCCTTTCATCTGGTTTAACCTTATCTACGTTGGGGGTTGTGCTCACTACGGCTCTAACGGGTGGATTTATTTATTTGTTGTCCGAATGGCATACTTTCCCGTTGGCATTACCCTTGGTGAGTTGTTTTTTGTTGGCAGCCACCATGTCTTCTACCGATTCGGCATCTGTATTTAACATACTCCGAACCAAAAACATCCGACTCAAAAACAACCTGCAACCCATGTTGGAGTTGGAGAGTGGTAGTAACGACCCCATGGCGTATATCCTAACCATTGTGCTTATTCAAATAGCACATGCTATTTTTGGTCAGTCCAATACAGATTTGGGCACCTCTGCCATGATTGTCAATGCCTTGGTGGTGCTAATACAACAATTTACAGTGGGTATTCTGGTGGGTGCAGCCATGGGATTTGCAGGCGTATGGGTGCTCAACAAAGTGGAACTCAAAAACGTTCCTCTTAACTCCATCATGCTGTTAAGCATTGTCTTTTTTACCTTTTCGTTTACCGATATGTTGGGTGGAAATGGCTACTTGGCAGTTTACCTTACGGGTATCTTAATAGGCAATAACAAAGTGCCTCATCGCAAGCAAATCTTGTCATTCTTTGATAGTTTAACTTGGATTGTTCAAATTGGCATGTTCTTGGTGTTAGGCTTGCTAATAAACCCCAGCGAGATGATTAAATCGGCGCTGCCTGCCATTGCCATCGGTCTGTTTATGATGTTTGTTGCACGCCCTTTGAGTGTCTTTGTTTCGCTCATGCCATTTAGAAAAATTACCTATGCTTCTAAGGTGTTTATCTCTTGGGTAGGACTTCGTGGGGCAGTTCCCATTATCTTTGCCATGTATCCTGTGGTAGAAAAAGTGCCTGGCTCTGAGCAGATTTTCGATATAGTCTTCTTTATCACCTTGTTGTCTTTGATTATGCAAGGTAGCACCATAGGTAGTGTGGCAAAAAAACTCAATTTAACCTTGCCACCTGTTCAAGAAAAACAATTCGACTTGGATTTGCCCGACGAGGTAGGCGAGTTGAGCGAGATGACCATTACTGCCGAGGTTTTAGCCGACAAAGGAAGCACGCTCAAAGACTTCAAAATGCCCCGAGGTTTGTTGGTGTTGTTTATCAAACGCAACGATCGATTTATCGTGCCTAATGGCAGTTTTGAACTTCGCGAAGGCGACCACATGCTCATCGTAGCAGGTTCCGATTTTGAAGGCTAATTAAAATAAGCCCTCAAATGTGTGTGCATGTAGCGATAATTTTATAATTTTGCGTGTATAAACACGAAAATCATGGTACGCAAGTTTGATTTTATCGTTATCGGTAGTGGTATTGCCGGTATGAGTTTTGCCTTAAAAGTGGCAAACTACGGGAAAGTTGCTATTCTATGCAAAACCAAACTAACCGAAGCCAACACCAATTTGGCGCAAGGCGGTATTGCCTCTGTTACCAATCCAGCTACCGACAATTTTGATAAGCACGTAGCCGATACCCTTATAGCGGGCGATGGCATCTGTAACGAAGCCGTAGTGCGTAAAGTGGTAGAGGATGCACCCCGCGAAATTGCCGAGTTGGTAGGATGGGGTGTCGATTTTGATAAAGACGAACAAGGCAATTTTGACCTACACCGCGAAGGCGGTCACTCCGAATTTCGTATTTTGCACCACAAAGACAGTACAGGTGCCGAAATACAACGCTCTTTGGTTAAACGAATCCAACAACATCCCAATATTGATGTATTCGAAAACTACTTTGCCATCGAGATAATCACCCAACACCATTTAGGACAATTGGTAAAACACACGACGCCTAACATCGAATGTTATGGCGTATATGTGCTTAATCCACGTACACGTAGGGTTCATACTTTCTTGTCGAAAGTGACGATGATGGCAACAGGTGGTATTGGTCAAATTTACCAAACAACCACCAATCCAACCATTGCAACGGGCGATGGTATTGCCATGGTTTATCGTGCCAAGGGTAGAGTAAACGACATGGAGTTTGTACAATTTCACCCCACATCGCTTTACAACCCAGGCGAACATCCGTCCTTTTTAATCACCGAGGCAATGCGTGGTTATGGTGCAGTGTTGCGTACCCAAAAAGGGGCAGAGTTTATGCATAAGTACGATGTTAGGGGTTCGCTTGCCCCTCGTGATATTGTAGCACGAAGCATCGATACCGAAATGAAATTAGCTGGAAACGATTTTGTTTATTTGGATGTTACGCATAAGGATGCCGAGCAAACCAAAGAACATTTCCCCATGATTTACGAAAAATGCCTAAGTCTGGGCATTGACATTACCAAACAATATATTCCTGTGGTGCCAGCCGCTCACTACCTATGTGGTGGTATCGCAGTAGATATGGATGCTCGCACCTCTATCCGCAATTTATATGCAGCTGGCGAGTGCTCGTGTACAGGCTTGCACGGAGCCAATCGCTTGGCGTCTAACTCGCTAATCGAAGCGGTTGTTTATGCCGATGCAGCAGCCCGCCATGCGCTTAGTGTTGTAGGAAGCATAGAACTCAACGAAAACGTACCTCTTTGGAACGACGAGGGTACATCGCTCAACGAAGAAATGGTGCTTATCACCCAAAGCAAAAAAGAGGTCGGTCAGATTATGAGCAATTACGTGGGCATAGTTCGCTCCAACTTGCGTCTGAAACGTGCTTTTGACCGTCTCGAAATCCTCTACAAAGAAACCGAAGATTTGTTTGACCGCTCTGTTGTTACCAAGGATATATGCGAGCTTCGTAACATCATAACAACCGCCTATTTGGTTATTAAAATGGCGATGGAGCGCAAAGAAAGCCGTGGTTTGCACTACACCCTTGATTATCCCAGTAAGATCGAAATAGAGGGTAAGGCATAACAAACCTTACCGCCTGATAGCAGAAAGGGCTGACGAAGCAATTCGCCAGCCCTTTTCCATTCATTTTATGTCGTACAATTATCTACAGAAGTGTTTTTGGTAGCAGAAGGTGTAACCCAACATAATTTCGTGTGTACCGTAGTTTTGGGTTACTAAGTTGTTCAAGTCTAAGCTAAATGCGTAGCCCAATTGGAATTTGCCAATGCGGAAACCACACATGGGTTGCAACACCATGGCTTGAACGTTGTTTGCATTCCAGCAGTGACGATACGAAGCTTGTACCCAATAGCCCCAATCTTCATCAACATCGTGGCCAAATTTAAGGTTCAAGTCCATGTTTACTTCCAAGTATTGGTTCATTTTCAACATGGCCATGGGTTCCAAATATTTGTCTTTACTTGCACCTAAATCAAAGGTGTAACCACCAAACAAGAATCCTGTAAAGGGAGCTGGAAGCTCTTTGTCACCATAGATGTCGGCAGCAAGTGGAATCAAGTTGGTAAGCGATAAACCTACAAAACCGCCATACGATTTATAGTAGATACCAAAGTTTGCGTTAGGCAAGAAACCGTCTGTGTTGTTAAAGGCTATGTCTTGCATCGCATCGGGGTCGTCGATAAACAATTGATCGTTTATGTAGAAATAACTAAACTTAAACGATGCACCAAACGAAAGTTGTCTGTCGTAAGAAACTTTTTTGGAGTATCTTCTACCACGTGATAGAGGAATGTGGTAGGCAAGTGTAATTTGACCACCTGCTTTGCTGGTATAACCGTTACGGTCGTGGAAAATATAAGCACCAATACCTACGTTTTCCCAAACGCGTGTTTTAAACGACAACAATTGCGTCATGGGGAAGTCTTTCATACCTGCCCATTGCATCTTGTTGCTCACCATCAAATGCGAACATGGTTCTGCACCTGCCAACGCGGGGTTTACCAAGTAATAGTTAAAGTGATACTGGCTATATATTAGTTCTTCTTGCGCAGCAAGTTTGCCGGCAGCCAACAGAGCTAATATGAGTACGCATAAATACTTTTTCATAGTGTAAAGATAGTATTTTATTTAGGTTATTTACAAATTTTAATCTTTTTATTTCGTAAAACCGTTGTTTCTTTAACGTTTCAAGGTAAAGTGACCGGTATATTGTTTTCTAATTTCTTCTACGGTAATCAAGTACCAATAGTCGTCACTTGGCATTTGGTGACCGTTGTATGTACCATCCCAGCCCAATTCTTCGCTGCTGTTTGCGCCATCAACATTAAACGAACCAGTACGATATTCGTATAGTTTGCGTCCGTAGCGGTCGTAAATTTCGACGATATAAGAGGTATAGTTTTCGTCCAAATCTTCTACCGTCCATAGGTTCGACTTGTCGTCGCCAATTCCGTTGGGTGTAAAGTATTTTTTGGGTTTTATAGGAATCGCTGGAATCTCAAACAACGAGTCGGCAGAACAACCCGTGTCGTCTGTAATGTACATGCGGTGGAAACCAATAGGCACTTCGCTAAATTTAACGGCACCCGATTCGCCGTGGAAGTATAGGTCGGGATATTCGTCAATTTGATAGTTATAAGGAGCTTTGCCGCCTTCTGCTTCTACCATTACTTGACGGATACCGCAAGTGTCTAAGTACACGATGCGTGGGTTGTCGTTTACTTGTAGGGTAACCGATTGCTCGTCGTTACATGTTTCGTTGACAGTGGTAATGGCAACTACAAAGGTGTACTCACCAGCTGCACTTGGGGTTACCACGGTGTTTTGTTTGTATGGGGTAGCACAGTCGTTGAATGGGCTCCATTCGTATTTGTAATCTTCCGAACCAACCACTTGCAAGGTGGTGCTTTCGCCCAAACAGATTGGGCTAACTGGTTGAATGGTAGCGCTAATAGGAGCATCCACTTGTACATGTACTTGCATGGTGTCGGTACATACAGCAGTAACAGAAGCTACGTAGGTAACTTTGCCCACGCTGGTAGGATTAACGGTAACAACCGCTTGTTGGTTGCTGCTTGATGCATCTACCCAATAGTATTCGGTTGATGCAGCAGGATAGTTTTTAAGGGTTAATGTTACATCCTCGCCTTGGCAAATGGCATCCTTGTCGGCTTCAACCTCAAAGGTAGGTTTGTTTGCCACTTCTACCTCTATGGTGGTAGAATTGCTAAGACAAACACCATTGGTAGCTGTTACCTGGTAGGTATGTGTGCCTTGTGTAGTAGGAGTGTGATCGTAAGCAACGCCTACTTTTAGGTCATTGTTGATAGCAGCTGTAACGCCTACTTCTTTTAATACATAGGTGGCTGCCGTTACTCCTGCATTGCCTTCCGATAAGGTAAATGTTGCTGCATTTCCCAAACAAATAGGACTGATGCTTGCCAACGATGGTTCTGGTTTTTTATCTACGTAGATGGTAACAATTGCTTCGCCACCACAAGTAGTGTAGCCAGGTTGAGCAACGATTACTGCTTTAACAACAATGCTTCTGTCTAATTCATCGGCAAACACACCCGTGTTGATTTGTGCTACAAGGGTTTGGTCAATGTCAGCAGGAATTTGGTATTGGCTATCGTCTTGTCCCAAATCTTTTACATACCACAAGAAGTTTTCGCCTTCTTTTAGGGTATAGTTGGTTTGGATTTCAAGTTTTGGCGAAATAGTTCCTTCGCAAACGGTGTATTTGATGTTTGTTCCATCTACCACTTCTTCTGCTCCAGTTACCACCAACTCAAATTTATTGGTATTAGAAATGGTATAAACATCTGTAAATGCTTCGCCCTTGCAATTGCTGGTAGGATCGCCCAAGATAAATTTATATTTCACCAAAATATCATCAGTGCTACCAGCAAGGTGAGCAAAATCGGTGTCTTTGTATTCGTAAGTGGGAGCACCGGCAGGTAATGTAATAGTTGTGCCTAATTGGCTATAGGTAGTACCTTCGTTAAACGAACGATATACAGAAAGCTGGTTGTTACCCGAAATGTCTTTTAGTTTGATGGTAACACCTGTCGTTTGTAAGTCTTGTTTACAAGGTGTGCTTACGTTGTCAACTTTAACACCAGGAGCTTCGCTCAAGTTGTAATCAACATAATATACTGCAGGACAGTTTTGGGTAGTACCTATGTATTGTGCCGTGATACGGATAGTACCAGCTTCGGCTGCATTTGCTAAGATGTACTTAGTTGCATTTTTGGTCAATTCAGTTCCTTCTACAAATGCTCCACTGGCATCTCTTGTTCCCTTGTTCCACAAAATCTCGGTAGTGGTGGTGTTGATCGATGAAGCATTGGTAATGGTAATGGTTCTGTCTGCTTCGGTCATGTTTGCCAAGCAACCACTGATAGGAGTAGTAATGTCTTTGTCGAAAGTAAGCGAAATGGCAGCTTTTACTTTTACCTCTACTTTTGTACGCGAACTTTCGCAATATTCATCGCCTGTAGTTAGGTTTTTGTCCTTTTGGTAGGTAACATAATAGTTACGGGTAGTTCCTGCGTTGCTGGTAGAAACATCAACAGCAGCAGCATCGGTAGCACTCATGGGAGTGGTAGCTGTTTCGCTGTCGTACCAACGAATAGTACCACCCGTTGTGGTGCTGGTAATAAGGCTATTTAGGTTCAATTTTGTGGAGCTTGGGCATGCTTCATAGCCATTCGCTGTAGGAGCGGTTGATGCCTCGCACAAACATTTGTATGTAATCTTGATCGGATCAGATACGGCAGTTAATGCACCGCAACCTGTGTTTTGTGTGCCTGTTGTTGCAGATCCTTCTACAGCAGCTTTGGTAGCACCTACCCACACGCGGTAATATAATCCGTTTCTGTATCCGGTTGGATCGACTGTAATGGTAATGGATTCTTGGGTAGTTGCACCGCCACCCACGTTAGTCCATGGACCAGTTTGGCGATCTGAAGTTTGGAATAAGTAGTAGGGAGTGGTAAAGAATTCTTTCAAGTCGTAATTAGCAAGTGCATCCAATGTTAAGTTTTGGTTGGCACCCGCATTACAAACCACCACGTCGGGTTCGTGCTTGTGTTGGTTATCGTTGTTCGAGTAAATTTGAATCTCAGGGCTACATGCACTAAATAGAATGTCGTCGATACCAATGTCGTTACCAGCAACACTTGTGCCGCTACCTTGGTAGTTGTTTTCGATGGTTAGTACAAATCGGTTGTCGGTGCCAGAGTTGAACGAACCACCTTTGGGGGTCCAATCGGTGCCAGGTCCAAGGTTGCCCGTAGATGTTTTTACCAATTCTTTGCCACTGGGGTAACCCATTACCCTAAAGGTGGCATTTACGGGTGCTTGTCCAGCGGTGTTGGTCACGTTGGTAATCCATGCCGAAAAGTCGTAATATGAGTTTTGGCAAAGGGCTGTGGTTACCTCGTATTGGAAAAAGATACCTGGGTCTGGTTTTGCGTTGACCAACAAGAAACCATCTTGTGCACCATTTTTGGTATGACCTGTGCGCACAGGGGCATCTGCCCAGTGTCCGCCATCGCTGGCTTTTTTTACGATAGCATAATAGCCATCACCAATATTACCACTGCTCTTGTAGGTGTATGTTGTGCTTGCATTTGAATTTATTTCGCTTAATTTTTTGCGTCCTGTTCCAGAGTAGCTAAAACTTTCTTTTAGTACTTCTGCAACCAATGCATCTGCTGCACAACACACCACAGGACGTATGCTAGTGGTGGAATATACTACGTCTGTGCCTGCAGAAGCACGGTAGTATGCTTCTTCTGATACATTGATGGTATGAGTAACCGATGTAGCTCCTGGTATTACTTGCCAAGTTGCCTTGTTGTCGATAGATTTTTCCCATTTAATGGTTCCCGACAGCCCTACGGCAGTAAGGGTGGTAGGCTCGCCTGCACAAACTTTTTCGCCAGCAGAACTGGTAACCATTTTTTGGCAATCGCCGTTAATGGAGACGCTGGTAATAGTGAAGGTGCTAAAACTCTTGTTGTTCCAACTACTGTTGTATGCGAATGACACGCTGCCCTCGGTTTGTTTGGCAGTCAACTCCCAAGTAATCGTTTGACTGTTGGAGCCTTGAATTTCAGGCCATTCTGGTTCTGGTCTTTTATTGTCGTTTGGATTGGTGCCATATTTTATAAAGCCAGACCAGCTGTTACCGACTTGCATGTTTCCATTGTTGTTGGTATTTGTGTTAGCAGTCAGTGTTACGGTATATTTTTTGCCTACAATTAAGTTGCTAAACTGAACAGTAAGTAGGGTAAAGGCTTCGGTGTCGGCGTTGTAGCCAAACTCTGCTTTACCATTGGTAATGTGGTATTTTTTCTTTTGTCCGCTTACGCTACCGCTTGCGTAGGTATAGCCAGTACTGATTTCGGTAATAAAAGGAGCAGCAGGTTGTACATCCTCCATTCGGTAGGTTGTGCCCGAAACGCCCGATTTTTTTTGAAAGTTAAGCGTTGCAGTTTTGTTAACAACACTTTGTCCCCAAGTGGTTGCAGCAAACAAGAATAGTGTAAAGAGTAAAGAAAAAGCTCTTTTTGTCATAGTATAATTATTTAAGGTTTTACAAGGTAAAATCAGTTGGTTTAGGGTTTAAAACGCCAAAATTCCTACAAAGGTAGGTATTTTTTTGCAAACAATAACAATTTTCCTACCTAATTAACAGAAAAACAGCACAAATATTGTGTTTTGTGCTGTTTTTAGAATAAAATTTATTGATAATAATGAAGACTTATTCAAGCTTATTCAGGATTCTTATCTGAAATATCCATAATTGATTCTGTAGGTGTGTTTTCTATGAAATGTTTTGCGTTCATAGGTGAAACAACTGGTTTGTTTGTTTCTTCTTCCAATAATAGGCGTGCGTTACGTGCTACTTTTCCGCCGCGTTTAGCTACGCTTTTGTGTTCATCAAAGGTTGTAGGATTGGTAGATTCAGATATTTCTTTGGTCGAAATTTCGGCCAACATGTTTAAAACCAATTCTTTATTGGTCATGTTGTCTCTGAGGTTTTCTTTCTTTAGTCCTTTAAATTCTTTGTATTCTTTTGCGGTTTTATCAGACCATGCTTGGTAAATAATATCTGTAAGCGTGGCAAATTGTATACCTTCTTGCAGGCCTTGTCGTTTCCACTCATCTGTGAGCTCTTTTCTAATTTCAATGCTTTTAAGACGTTGGTTAATCCAGTTTTCGGAGTAGCCTAATTGTTTGTAGTCGTTTAGTGCTTGGTGAATAGATAGTTCTGGGTCTTGCATTTGGTCAATGCGTTCACTCGCAATTTGCGCCATCCATTGTTTAAACGGTTCTGCTTTAGGAGAGGGAATAGATTGGATGATGCGAAAGATCTGTTTTGTGCTTGCGACATCAGTAAGCCGCATTTTGTTGTCTTCTGAGAGAAGTTTCAACTGGTTACAAATTGTAACCGGTTGCTCTGATTCTTTTAGGATACGGTTTTTTAAAACCTTCCAGTAGTTTCTTGCTACTTGGTACTCGCTCTCCGTTAATACTGCAACTACGTCAACAACAGAGAAATACCATTCTTCTTGTTCGCTATCCCAGACGGTGCGAACTTTCTTTTCTTCAAAAATTTTGATTGAATTTTGTTTTACCATAATGTTAAGATAAGATGGATTAAAATTAGTTATGCGCAAAGGTACTACTAAATTGTTAGATAAGCAAAATGAATTTATAAACTAAAAAAACAGCACAAATATTGCCTTTTGTGCTGTTTTTGTTTTTGTAATCCCTCCAAAAATCTTACATTTGCTTTTTATATTTTATAGACGAATCGGTAAATCGGCCCTCACGATTTTGCTTGTGCTCGGCATAAGCCATGTAAACATAGTTTTTGCATTTACCTCGCACTAAAATTCATGAAATGCGAAACATTGAATAATAACCGATTCACCGATTAACCGATTCACCAGAGCGAAGCGATATAATATGGCAAAACAGGCAGAAACGCCCATGATGGCGCATTTTAACGAGATGAAAAAACAGCACCCCGATGCGGTGTTGCTGTACAGATGTGGCGACTTTTACGAAACCTATGGCGACGATGCGGTGTTGGCATCGCAAGTGTTAGGCATCTCGCTTACCTATCGTAGCAAAAATGCGCCCAATCCCATTAGCATGGCGGGTTTCCCTTTTCATGCCCTCGAAACTTACCTGCCCAAATTGGTGCGTGCAGGTCATCGTGTAGCCATTTGCGACCAATTAGAAGACCCCAAACTGTCCAAAACCAAGTTGGTAAAGCGGGGCATTACCGAGTTGGTAACCCCTGGCATTGCTTACAACGACCAACTGCTTGATAACAAAACCAACAACTTTTTGTGTGCCTTGCACCGACAAAAAAACTCGGTGGGTGTGGCATTTTTAGACATATCAACGGGCGAGTTTTTAGTGGCGCAAGGAACGGTGGCTTACGTTGCCAAATTGATGGGTAGTTTTGCTCCCAAGGAGGTTTTGTATGCCCCTGGTGCAGAATCTTTGTTGGACGAAGTGGCAGACAACGTAAACAGTCGTTTTAAAATGGACGATTGGGTGTTTACACTCGATGCCGCTATGGCACGCCTTAGCAAGCAATTTGAGGTGCAAAACCTCAAAGGTTTTGGCATCGATGGCATGAACGAGGCAATTGTTGCTGCAGGTTCTATCCTTTACTATTTAGACCAAACTTGCCACTTTCAGACGGCTCACATCAGTCGCATTAGTAGGGTGGCAGAACATAATTTTGTGTGGTTAGACAAATTTACCATCCGCAACTTGGAGTTGTTTGGAAGCAACTACGGCGATGGTAAAAGTTTTGTGGATATTTTAGACCATACGCAAACCCCCATGGGAGCACGTTTGTTGCGTCGTTGGGTGGCTTTCCCCTTAAAAAATGTTGCCGATATTGTTGCCCGACAAGAAATTGTAGAAGCTTTCTTTCGTCAACCCGAGTTAAAAGAAGAATTGTTGCGTCAATTACCACTTATCGGCGATATGGAACGTTTGGTATCCAAGGTGTCGGCAGGCAGAATCAATCCCCGCGAGGTGGTGCAACTTAAAACGGCACTTTTTGCTATCGAGCAGATAAAAGCATTATGCGCTTCCTCTATGTGCGATGCGCTCCATGGCATGGCAGATAGTTTGCAACTCTGCACCGAGGTACGCAACCAAATAGACGCTTGGATAGAAATGGACCCTCCTATGGCAGTAAACCGAGGGGGTGTTATCAAAGCAGGAGTCGATGCCGAGTTGGACGAATACCGCTCGTTGGCATATTCGGGCAAGGATTATTTGCTCAAAATGCAACAACGTGAGGCAGAAAGAACGGGTATTAGCAGCCTCAAAATTAGCTACAACAACGTGTTTGGCTATTACATAGAGGTGCGCAATTCGCACAAAGAGGCAGTGCCCGAAACCTGGATTCGCAAACAAACTTTGGTCAATGCCGAACGCTACATTACGCCCGAGTTAAAAGAGTACGAAGAAAAGATTTTGGGGGCAGAAGAACGCATTCTCATCATCGAAAATAGACTTTTCCAAGAACTTTTGCAGCAACTCTTGTTGGTAACACAGGCCTTGCAAGCCAATGCCGAGGTGGTTGCCCGTTTGGATGTGCTTAGCAATTTTTCGGTTATAGCAGCTTTGTATCGATACAATCGTCCCGTTATTACCGATACCGATGTGTTGGATATTAAAGGAGGCAGACACCCCGTTATCGAGCAACAAATGCCTGTTGGTCAGCCCTATATCCCAAACGATGTGTATTTGGATAGTGCTTCGCAGCAAATTATCATCATCACAGGTCCGAACATGGCAGGTAAATCGGCATTGCTAAGGCAAACCGCCCTTATCACCCTGATGGCACAAATGGGAAGTTTTGTACCTGCCGATAGTGCTCATATTGGAGTAGTCGATAAAATTTTTACCCGTGTGGGGGCTGGAGATAACATTTCGATGGGCGAAAGTACCTTTATGGTCGAAATGAACGAAGCTTCGAGTATCCTAAATAACCTTTCGCACCGTAGTTTGGTTTTGTTCGACGAGTTGGGGCGTGGAACTTCTACCTACGATGGTATTTCGTTGGCGTGGGCGATAGTCGAATACATTCACGAACATAGCTCTAACAAGGCACGAACCTTATTTGCAACGCATTACCACGAGCTTAACGAAATGGAAAAAAGTTTTGCTCGCATCAAAAACTACCACATTACCGTCAAAGAAATGGATGGTAAGGTAATTTTCTTGCGCAAGTTGGCACCTGGCGGTAGTGAGCACAGCTTTGGTATCCATGTGGCTAAGTTGGCAGGGATGCCTAAAAGTGTTTTGCAAAGAGCCGACCAGGTATTAGCCTCGCTCGAGCAGCAAAACAGCCGTGACACCTTGAGCAAACCGCTCGAAGGATTGGCACAAACACGCGAGGGGTATCAGCTTAGCCTGTTTCAACTGGATGACCCCGTTTTGACATCCATTCGCGACGAAATTAAAAACGTAGATATTAACAACTTAACGCCCATCGAGGCACTAAATAAGTTAAACGAAATCAAGAAAATCATCACCGGAAAATCATAACCAACATTCGTCGCTTGTCACTTGTCACTAGTCACTAGCAACAATCGACAAGCAACAATTGACAAACAATTATACAATGCAAAAGAAAACCGTATTTTTGACAGGTGCTACCGGAAACATGGGTGGCGCAGGTTTGGCAGAATTGCTAAAAAGAACAGACTTGTACAACATTCGTTTGTTGGTGCGTCCCAGCAAAGTAAACAAGAAAAAATTAGCGTACCTACAAGGTAATCCCAACGTAACCATTATTTGGGGCGATTTAACCAATTACGACCACATGCTCGAAGGCATAACTGGATCTGATATTGTGTTGCACGTGGGTGGTATGGTATCGCCCAGTGCCGATTACTTTCCCAAACGCACCTTGCATACCAATATTACTGCAGCCAAAAACTTAGTAAAAGCCGTATTGGCACAGCCCAATGCTGACGATATCAAAGTGGTGTACATCGGAACTGTTGCGCAAACTTCGGACCGCAACGAGCCCATCCATTGGGGACGTACAGGCGACCCCATTTGCATCAGTGTATATGACCACTATGCCATGAGCAAAACCGAAGCCGAAAAAATCATTGTCGAATCGGGTATTAAAAACTGGGTAAGCTTGCGTCAAACGGGTATCTTGTATGCTGGTATTCTTAAAAACTTTGACCCCATTATGTTCCACGTTCCTTTGCGTGGTGTGTTAGAGTGGGCAACGGTAGAAGATAGTGGTCGCATTTTAGCCAATGTATGTAGCGACGAGGTGCCTGCCGAATTTTGGAACAACTTTTACAACATCGGTAGTGGCAAAGAATACCGCCTATCTAACTACGAGTTTGAGTGTTATTTGTTAGATACCATTTCGTGCCCCCGTCCGCAAAAAATATTCAATCCCAATTGGTTTGTGTTGCGCAACTTTCATGGTCAATGGTATTTAGACTCGGATAAGTTAGAAGAATACCTACATTTCCGTGCTAACATACCCGTTGCCGAATACTTTAAAAAGCATTTGGGCAAATACGTGCCTTGGTATTATCATTTGGCGGCAATTTGTCCCCCTATTTTTATCAAATGGGCGATGTATTTCATGGCGAACAAGAAAAAATGGGGTACACAATGGTGGATTAAGAACAACGAAAAAGAGCGCATTGCGGCTTATTATGGCTCGTTGGAAGCTTGGAAAAACATTCCATCGTGGAAAGAATTTGACCTATCGCATCCATCCGAAACCGATATTGTTCACATCGATCATGGTTACGACGAAAGCAAACCCCGTGCTGAGTGGACCATCGAAGACATGCAGCAAGCAGCCGCTTTCCGTGGTGGTAAATGCTTGTCTAAAACCATGGTAAAAGGCGACTTTTCTACTCCATTGGAGTGGGAGTGTGCCGAAGGGCATCGTTTTACCATGTCGCCTGTGTTAGCGTTGCAAGGTGGTCACTGGTGTCCCGAATGCCAACCCATGCCTTGGCGTTACAACCAAATTGCTGCCAAAAACCCCTTCTTTGCCCAAATTTGGCATCCGCTACATGGCAAAGAGGAGACGGATGTATATACAGAAGATATTTTCAAGGGTTGGGACGTTTAGTGCAAGCCGAAAGCAATAGCTCAAGTATTTGAGCGTAAATTTAAACAAGAGATTTATGCATTCAAAAATATTGAAATGATAAATCTCTTGTTTAAATTTATCCAAAATGGATATTGCTGAGGCGCAGCCTAAATGCACGAGCGAATGCGAGTAATAAGGTTGGCTGCGCAAGCCTTGAACTTTACGCTTTATAATTGCCTTAGCGACGAGCGAATGCGAGTAATAAGGTTTTTATTCGCTTCGCTCATGAAGTCAGGCTGCGGTTCGGCAATTCGAATAAATTCGATTGCTCTCACCTTGCACTGACTTTCGGGCTGCGACAAAAATAATTAAGGCTCCCACAGGGAGCCTTAATTATTTTTATAAGGAGCCTTAATTATTTCTTAAATGCGTCTAAACGTTTCATAACCGCAAACACAAACCAATCGGGCAAGTGCTTAATGAGCGGAACAAACAAGTGATTCAAGAAACCAGGCATGGCTTGTTTTTTTCTCTTGAACATCTTCTTAAGCGCTTTCTTCACCAATTTTTCAGGAGGCATCGACACCGTTAGTGCCACTGCCAATTTGCGCAAGTTAGCAGCCAAACCGTACAAGCCTGTATCGATAGCACCAGGGCAAATAGCGGTTACGCTTACGCCGTGTGGCATCATTTCGTACCACATAGAGCGGCTAAAGTTTAAAATATAGGCTTTGCTGGCGTTGTAGCATTGAATGCCAGGCATTGCCATCCAAGCACTCATCGAACTCATGTTTAGGATGTAGCCTTTGCCACGCTCACGCATATCTGCACCAAACAAACGGCAAAGTTGGGTAACCGTTCTAATGTGCAAGTGTAGCATCAAATTGATACGTGCCTCGCTTGTTTTTACCAAATCGTTAAAGTAGAAAACCCCAGCGTTGTTAATCAACACCTCAATTTCGTAGCCATTTTCCTTGCAGAATTGGTGCAATTCGGTAGCTGCGTTTTCGGTCGATAAATCTTGGTAAACAGCTACCGTTTTTACGCCGTATTCTGCTTGTAATTTTTCGGCTACTTCGTGTATTTCTTTTTCTTGGTTACTTACCAAGACCAAATCGTATTTATAGGTGGATGCCAACTGTGTGGCGTATTGTAGGCCAATACCTTGGCTTGCTCCTGTTACTAATGCGTACATAATTTACAGTCGTTTGTTGCTTATCGCTTAACTTACTTTTGACTAATGACCTTTATTCGCTTCGCTCATGAAGTTGCTCACGTTCGGCATAATCAATGTAAACATTGCTTCTGCTCTCACTTAATCGCAACTTTCTGCTTTTGCAATTTCTTTTTGAATCTTCTTGGGTAGGTTATCGACACAGTGGTGACACTTCATCTCTTTGGTGTACATACGGCCGATGCAGTAGTTGCTGTGTTTGCAACCACAGCGGTAGCTGCTGTCAGCCTCTTTCATCTTGTTGACAAAAGCAGGGTCGTGTACCAAAGCACGTGCCATTTGCACCATTTCAAAACCACTGTCCAATACCTCATCAATTTTTTCGCGGCTCACCAAACCACCTACGTAGATGATAGGCATTTTAAGCGCTTCGCGGAATTTCTTGGCATCTTCTAAAAAGTAAGCTTCTTTGAAAGGTACGGTAGGAATCATCCATCTGCCCACCAATGCCAACGCTGCTTTTAACCACCAAAATTTGCACATATCCATGTAGTGTGCCAAGGTTTTTAAAGGCATAGCGCCACGCATTACTGCCATGGGTGCTTTGCTTACAAAACCAGCACTCAAAACTACCGCGTGCACGCCAAATTTTTCAATTTCTTTTGCCACTGTGATGCAATCGGGTAGTTGCAAACCGCTCTTAAAGCCGTCGTACATGTTGGTTTTTACCACCACAGCCATGTCGTCTTTGGCAGCAACCATTACTTCGGTAAGCACTTCGCGCATAAAACGCATGCGGTTGTCAAGTGAGCCACCGTATTCGTCACGACGTTTGTTGGTATAAGGTGAAAGGAATTGCGAAATAAGGTAGCCGTGTCCTGCGTGGATTTCAACACAGTCAAAACCAGCTTCGCGGCACATATTTACCGCTCTACCAAAGTCTTTAACCAACTCTTTGATTTCGCTTACTTTTAGTCCGCGCACCAAGGTGGGCGAATATAGGTTAAAACCGCTCGATGGTCCTACAGGCATACAACCACAGGTGTAGTAGTGGGTCATGTTACCACAGTGACCCAATTGGATGCTGGCTTTTGCACCCTCAGCGTGGATGGCATCGGTTAGTTTTTTCAAGTCAGGGATAATCTCTTCGCGCATCCACAATTGGCCATCGAACGATACGCCACTGCGGTTTACGGCACAATAGGCAATGGTGGTCATACCAATGCCACCTTTGGCAACGCTGGTGTGATAATCAAACAAATCTTGCGATGGTTTGTTGCCATAGCACATGTTTTCGAAAGCCGCCGAACGAATGGTGCGGTTTCTTAAAGTAATGGGCCCTAATTGATAGGGAGTAAATAGCTTGCTCATATAATATTGACTAATCGACTAATCGACTAACCGACTAATCGAAGGTTGTTATTAAAAGGGTGAAAATAGCTTGCTCACATATAAGTGGTGATGCGGTGATACGGTGATTCGGTGATTCGGAAGTTATCAACTCACCGCCTCACCAAATAACCAACTCACCGATTAGTAAATAAATGGTATAACTCTTTTTAGGCGTTTTTTGTCGAACTCGTCGGCAAATTCTACGCTGTATTTTTTGTAAATGGCATGGGCACGTGGCACCAAGTTAGCGCAGGTCCACCATAGGAAAATAGCGCCTGCATACGACCATGTTAGCACGGCAAAACCAGTCCATTCCAAGATTTCGCCAAAATAGTTGGCAGAGGTAACGTACTTGTACATGCCTTTTTTAGGCAAGTAGTGTTTGGTGTCGCCAGGTTTGCGCAAGTGGCGGATTACATAATCGGAGTGTAAATTGATGATAAATCCGATGATGAAAATACATGTACCAACAATAAATTGAGGGGTGGTAAGCCAGGCTGGGGTGTACATATCGGCAGGCGATAGGTAGAAAATCCAGTAGCCCTGAATGGTACCGTTCATCAGGTTAAAGATAAAGCCCATCATCATGATGGTAATAGGCATTTTGCTTTTACCTTTTAACAAGAAAGGGAAGACAAACGAGCGTTGAAAGTAGTGTGCTTGGAAAATCAAGAACATCACCAAAGGAGCAATTTCCCATGTTCTTTCGCTCATGCCCCATAGATAAAGCATGACAAAGAAAACGGGGCATTCCATAATAACCCAAGCCACTTTGTTGTTGATGGCAGGTCCCCATTTGTCGCTAATCATTTTTCCGTAGCCTGCTTCTACAAAGTAAAGTGCTACAAATACCACAAGGCCTGTTATAGCCATGATTAGTAGTAGAAAGTTGAATTGTTCTAAGCTCATATTATTTTGACTAATCGACTAATCGACTAACCGACCAATCGAGAATTATGTTATTATATAACCGATTATTCAATGCTTCGCATTTCATGAAGTTGCTCCCGCTCGGCATAATCAATGTAAACATTGCTTCTGCTCTCGCTTACTCGCAACTTTCACCAAAGGGCGCAGCCCTTTAAAATTCCCAGCACACATTATCTACCCAAAGGGTGTTGCCAACAGTGCCGATAAATGCACCTTGGTTACCGGCAGTTATCATCATGATAACGTGGGTAGGGGTGTCATCGGCAGTTCCCCAACCTTCTTCTATCACAGGAACTATCTTGCCTTTGCTGTTCATGGCGCGATAAGGACCATTCAGGTGCATAAAATCTTGGTAATAATCCGTTTGGGTAATGTCGCCGTAATGGATTTCGACCCGATGCCCATTTACCCATTCGGGTACATCGTGGTCCAATTGCTCGCGAGCGGTTCCCACACGTAGGGCATGGATGTTTCCCTCTTCGTCTTCCCAACGTTTTTGCAGGTAAACAAAAAATTCGGCTTTATCTTGTACCCCGTCAATGCGTTTAGAACCAACGCCAGGGAACTTCATTACGTAGTTATTTTTAGATATAATACACTTGTAGTCAAGTACTAAGGCTTTGGGTTTGCGGGTAAAAGGCATGCCAAAGTTTAGGTTTTTGTAGGGGTCTCCCGTGCCTGTAATTGGCTCGAGCGTTTGACCTAAAAACATACTGCCCGATACCAAAACCGAAATATCAATAAATCCTAATACGGTAACATCTTCCATTTTGGTGTCCAATCGGGCACATCTGCCACCGTCTCTCTCTTCGGGTTGAACCGTATTGCTACCCTTATGAATACCAGCTACCTTGGCGTATGCATTCGACATGGTCCAAGGGGTATGTGCCTTGTAATCATATGGTTTATTGCCTTTTATATACGCTTCAGGACCTACAACGTAAAGCAATTTGGTTTTGCCACCAATAATACCAGATTCTTTGATTTCGCGGGTTGTCCACGATTCAAAGTCGCCAAAAGGGATGCGCTCTAAGGTCTGTGCAATAGCAAAAAGCGTTGATACACAAAGTGTTAGGATAATTACAAGTCTCTTCATTTCTTTGAACAAAAATCGGTGCAAAGATAATAAAAAAACTTGTACCACAAAATATTCGGTCACTTCGACATGCTCAGTGACCATTTTGCCTCTGCAAAATGTCGAAAGTCAAAAAACTCTCCTTTATTCCCTGACGGTCATCAATACGTCTCAACTCTCAACTCTCATCAATGTGCTTCCAACCAATTTGTGCCAATTCCGCAGTCTGCAATAAGTGGAACGTTCAGTTTTACCGCTTGTTGCATTTCGTGACACACAATTGCCTTGACTCTATCCAATTCGTCGGGATATACATTAAAGTTAAGTTCGTCGTGCACTTGCAAAATCATCTGCGAACGCAATCCTTCTTGTGCAAAAGCCTTGTCGATGGCAATCATGGCTACCTTAATAATGTCGGCAGCACTGCCCTGAATGGGTGCGTTAATGGCATTTCTTTCGGCAAATCCACGCACAAAACTATTGCCCGAATTGATGTCGGGTAGGTATCGTTTTCTGCCCCATAGGGTTTGAACGTATCCTTGCTCGCGCGCTTGCTCGATGCAAGTGTCCATGTACTGTTTTATCCCCGGATAAGTTTCAAAATAGCCGTCGATAAGTTGTTTGGCTTCGGAGCGAGGAATTTGCAAGCGTTCGCTCAATCCAAATACCGAAATGCCGTAAATAATACCAAAGTTGGCGGTTTTTGCCTTGCGTCGCATATCCGATGTAACCTCGTTAATAGGTACTTTGTATATTTTGGCAGCTGTGGCAGCGTGAATATCACCGTCCATGTTAAAAGCCTCTATCATGGCTTGGTCGCCACTTAGATGTGCCATGATGCGCAGTTCTATTTGCGAATAGTCGGCAGAAAAAAACGTACAACCCTCGTCTGGAATAAAGCATTTGCGAATTTCTTTGCCCATATCGTCGCGTACAGGTATGTTTTGCAAGTTGGGGTTGCTCGAACTTAACCTACCCGTTGCTGTAACAGCTTGATTATAAGAAGTATGTATTTTACCGGTTACGGGATTTACCAGTTGTGGTAATGCTTCGATATAAGTGCTCAGTAACTTTTTGATGCCTCGGTATTCCAAAATCTTGCCCACAATGGGGTGTTTGTGGCGTAGGCTTTCTAATACCTCTTCGGAGGTAATGTATTGGCCCGTTTTGGTTTTTTTGGCTTTTTCGACAATTTTAAGTTGATCAAACAAAACTTCGCCCACTTGTTTGGCAGAACTTAGGTTAAATTCGGTGCCTGCCAACGTGTACGCCTCTTGCTCGATGCGCTGCAATTCACTGCGCATGGTTAGTGCCGATGCGTTTAGCGCTGCCGAGTCGATGCGCACACCTGCCATCTCCATGTTTACCAAAGTACGAAGTAAAGGCATTTCCAACTCGTAAAATAGTTTTTCCATGCCCGCTTGTTTTAGTTCTGCCGATAGTTTCTCGTGCAGCTGCAGGGTTATATCGGCATCCTCTGCTGCATAATTAACAACCTCTGGCAAAGGCACTTGGTCTATTGTTCGTTTGTTTTTGCCTTTACCCCCTATCAGTTCGTCGTAGGTGATGGTTTGGTAGTTGAGGTAGATTTCTGCCAAGTAGTCCATGCCGTGACGCAATTCGGGTTGCAATACATAATGTGCCAACATGGTGTCAAATAAACTGCCCTTAACTTCGATGCCGTAGCGTTTTAGCAAGAGCAAATCGAACTTGCAGTTTTGACCTATTTTTAGGGTGCTTTCTTGCTCAAAAGCAGGTTTAAGCCAGTTTAATACGGTATATACATTGTCCGAATTAACCGAAATGTAGTAAGCCTCGTGCGCTTTCCAGGCAAAGGATAGCCCTACCAAAGAGCAACTCATAACATCCAAACCGTTGGTTTCGGTATCAAAACAAAAAGCAGGTTGTGCCTTTAACGCTTCTACCCATTGGGGCAATTGCTCCTCGGTAATTAGCTGGTAGCTATGCGCTGTGGTATGGATATTGCTGTGCTCTGACGATGCTGTAACTTGGTGTTTAGTCGTTGATTCGTTTAGTTGTTTAGACGATTCTGGACATTCCGATTCGTCATTATCCAATCCCGCAAACAAGTCCATCATGCCATCATCTTTTGCTGGAGATTTGGTTATGCGGTGAGTCGGTGATTCGATGGTAGCTTGTATTTCTCCTTTCTCCTTTATCAACTCTCCTTTTGATAAAAAATGAAACGACCCCTCATAACCCTCTTAACTTTCTTTTGTGGAACGTTGCTGCTATTTGCGCAAAACATTCCGCAAAACATGGAATATACCCGTTTGTACAGCTTTATTGACGAATTGGCTACCGATGGTTTGGTAGATGTAAACTCGGCGATAAAGCCATACAACCGTAATGCCATTGCCGCTATGCTCAAGCAAGCCAAAGCGCAAGATTCGCTACTCAACAAACGTCAAAAAAGGGATTTGGCGTTTTTTATGAGCGATTTTGCCAACGAATTGGACACCATGCCCAAAGCCTACGTGCATTGGACCGATAAAAAATCGTTTGATTTATCGCTACTTCAACCTCAATTTTTGTGGCAAAACAAGCATTTTAAATTTCATTTGCGACCTATTTTGGGCATGGATTTGATGTACAATCGCCATGGCTTGATTATGAAACGTCGTTGGGGATTTGATGTGCAAATGGATATTGTCAAACACGTATCGGTGTGGGGTAGTTTACGCGATATTTCGTTAGATGGCAGGCAGTTGAGCGATGAGTACTACGCCAATATCTATGAAAAAATTGATGCTGCCAAAATAACAAAACCTCAGTATTTGTATAACTTACCTGGCTATCAATACAAAGAAGCCAACTACGGTGGTGACTACAGTGATTTTAGGGGTGGTATTAAAGCATACGCTTGGTGGGGTAGCATCGGTTTGGTAAAAGACCAATTAGCATGGGGCGATAGTTACAATTGCTCTAATATTATCTCGGGTCGAGCTCCGTCTTTTCCCATGATTACTTTGCAACTAACTCCTTGTAAATGGTTTGAATTCAATTATATACACGGTTGGATGGTAAGTAATGTATTGGATAGTACTTATTTTTATACAGAAGAAACCTATACAACTACCGAGTCAAAAAAACATTATCGTCCGATGAATAAATTCATCGCTGCCAATATGTTTACCTTTACCCCCATTCCTCGATTAAAATTATCGGTGGGTAACTCCATTGTCTATTCAGAACGCACCATACAACCCATGTTCTTGATTCCGTTTGCGTTCTTTAAATCGCTCGACCACTTGATGACCAAAGGCGTTGGGTCGGAAAACCAAAACTCGCAAATTTTTATCAATTTGAGTTCGCGCAACATCAAGCATTTGCACCTGTTTGCTTCGTTTTTTATAGATGAGTTTGCCACCAAAAGGCTATCGAACGACGAACATAACCTTGTATCGTATAAAGCAGGCTTTGAGGTAAGCAACTGGCCGCTGAAGAACCTGTCGTATGGTTTTGAGTTTACGCGCACCAATACGCTCAATTATAAGCATTCCATTCAGGCCATTACTTGGGCATCGAATAGTTACAATTTAGGCCATTATTTGGGCGATAATGCGCAACAATTTTTTGCCTTTATCAATTACAAACCCGTTAAAGGTTTGAATTTGAATTTGTCATATACCAAGGATCAAAAAGGCAACGATTACGAATATATTCGTCGAAATACCAAACAAATTTTGGTGCAACCCATTTTAAAAGACATTGTTTGGGAAAACGATATTGTATCGTTTAAGGCGCTTTACGAGGTATGGCCCAATGCGTACGCCACTATTCAAGTAGATTGGAACAATGCAAGAGGTTATGATGTTGATTCTCCTGCCATTGAAGGTGAAAATCGTTTGGATGCTAATGGATATTTAACTAAATTTACGCCATCCTTTTACCAAGGCAACAACATCACCGCTACCTGCGGACTTAACATTGGTTTTTAGCAAAAACCAATGTTAAAGGAGAGTTGATAAAGGAGAAAGGAGAAAGTTGCGATTAAGCGAGAGCAGAACAAATTTATTTGTTATGCCGAGCGTGAGCAACTTCATGAGCGAAGTGAATAAAGGAGAGTGAGATGTGAAGAAATTAGGAGTGTTAGGTGATAAGACATATAGCTTTGCGATAAGAATTATCAAAGCATATAAATTTCTTTCGGGGAAAAGCGAATTTGTGCTGTCAAAGCAATTGTTAAGAAGTGGAACTGCCATTGGTGCATTATGTAGAGAAGCACAAAATGCACAAAGTAAAGCAGACTTTCTTAATAAGATGAATATAGCCTTGAAAGAGGCAAATGAAACAGAATATTGGTTATCCTTACTAAAGGATACTGAATACATAGATGTACAAATTTATGAATCAATGAATGCTGATTGTGAGGAGATTGTAAAGATTTTAACATCAACAGTAAAAACAACAAAGAAGAATATAGATCATGAGAAATCAGAAAGTAAAAAATAAATTTCTCTTTTCTCCTTTCTCAACTATCAACTAAATTAAAGCAAACAAATAAGCAAGCAAGGTAAGATAAGAGTAAATAAAATTTCTCCTTTCTCCTTTCTCAACTATCAACTAATAAAGCCCAAAGGGCACTAAATACCAAACGTATAACAAAATTTTTATGAAAAAAATTCAAATGGTTGACTTAAAGAGTCAATACGAAAAAATCAGAGAGGATGTAAATGCTGGTATTCAAGAAGTAATTGATACCACAACCTTTATCAAAGGTGGCAAAGTAAACGAATTCCAAAAGAATTTGGAGGCTTATTTGGGTGTTAAACACGTTATTCCAACGGGTAACGGTACCGACGCGCTTCAAATTGCATTGATGGCATTGGGTTTGAAACCAGGCGACGAAGTTATTACGCCTACCTTTACCTTTATTGCTACAGCCGAAGTGGTTGCTCTATTGGGTTTAACTCCTGTGGTGGTTGACGTAGAAGAAGATACCTTTAACATGGATATCGAAGCCGTTAAACGTGCTATCACGCCTAAAACCAAAGCCATTGTGCCTGTTCACTTGTTTGGTCAAAATGCTAACATGGATGCACTTTTGCAATTGGCCAAAGAAAACAACCTATACATTGTAGAAGACGCTTGCCAATCGATTGGTGCCGATTACACCTTTGCTGATGGTAGCAAAGCTAAATCGGGCTGTATTGGTAACATTGGTTGTACCTCTTTCTTCCCTTCTAAAAACTTGGGTTGCTACGGCGACGGTGGTGCTATCTTTACCAACGACGACGAATTGGCAGCTAAAATGCGCGCCATTGCTAACCACGGTATGGTGGTTCGCTATCACCACGATATGATTGGAGTAAACAGCCGTTTGGACAGTATTCAAGCTGCTGTATTGGACGTTAAATTGCGTCACTTGGACGAATACATCGCTGCTCGTCAAGCTGCTGCTGCTTACTACAACAATGCTTTTGCTGGCTGCGATAAATTGATTACTCCTATTACATCGCCATTTACCACCCACGTATTCCACCAATATACCCTTAAATTGGTAGATGTAGATCGTAACGGTTTGCAAGAATACCTAAAAGAAAAAGGCATTCCAGCGATGATTTACTATCCAGTTCCTTTGCACTTGCAAAAGGCTTACCAAGACCCTCGCTACAAAAAAGGCGACTTCCCCGTAGCAGAAAAATTGATGGATTGCGTATTGTCGCTACCCATGCACACCGAATTGGACGAAGAACAACTTGAGTATATTACATCATCTGTTTTAGAATTTATTAATAAATAATTGGTGATTCGGTGATTTGGTGAGTCGGTGAGTCGAAGTTTGATATCGCATCACCGTATAACCGCATCACCGCATAACCAGAGCGAAGCGATATGGAATATTTTAAGCATGAATCATCTTACGTAGATGAAGGTTGTCAAATAGGCAACGGCACCAAGATATGGCATTTTAGCCACATTATGAGCAATTGCGTTATTGGCGAAAATTGCAACATTGGTCAAAACGTAGTTATATCGCCCAAAGTAGTATTGGGCAACAACGTAAAAATTCAAAACAACGTATCGGTTTACGAAGGTGTAATTGCCGAGGACGATGTTTTTATGGGTCCCTCGATGGTATTTACCAACGTCCTTAACCCTCGTAGCCATGTTAGCCGCAAGGACGAATACCGCGCTACCATTTTGCGCAAAGGTTGCAGCATTGGTGCTAATGCTACCATTGTATGTGGTCACGAGATAGGCGAGTACGCCCTTATTGGTGCAGGCACCGTAGTTACCAAAAATGTAAAACCTTACGCTTTGATGGTAGGCAACCCTGCTCGTCAGTTGGGTTGGGTAAGCGAAAACGGTCAAAAATTGCATTTTGACGAAGATGGTTTTGCTACTTGCCCTGCCACCGGTCAAAAATACCAACTTAAGGATGGAAACGTCACGGAGATTAAATAATCGCGATTATTTAATCGACTAATCGACTAATCGGCCAATCGAATGATTATATAAAGATACCGATTTGTCAAAAAAAGTAAAAACCAGGTGTATGTTGTGTATAGAAACTGATTTATTCAAATCACCGACTCACCGCATCACCGCATCACCAACAAAAAATGATAAACTTTGCAGTAGTAGGATTGGGTCACATTGGCAAGCGCCATGCTGAAATGATTCGTCGCAACCCCGGAGCTAACTTAGTAGCAGTGTGCGATGTATTGCCCAAAGATAAAATTGATCCGGAAATTAAAGAAGATTACTACAACGATTATGACGAGCTATTAAAACGCGAAGACATTGATGTAGTAAATATTTGTAACCTAAACGGTTTTCATGCCGAATATGCCATTAAAGCATTGGAAGCTAAAAAACACGTGGTGCTCGAAAAACCCATTGCGCTAAACAAAGCCGATGCCGAAAAAATCGTGTTTAAATCGCTCGAAATGTCGCGCTCGGTGTTCTGTGTAATGCAAAACCGTTACTCTCCACCTATGGCGTGGTTAAAAGAATTGATTACCGAAAAACGCTTGGGCGATATTTACTTTGTAAAAGTAGATGCTTTTTGGAACCGCGACGAACGTTACTACCAACGTGGTAGCTGGCACGGCACCAATAAATTAGACGGTGGTACGCTTTATACCCAATTCTCGCACTATGTAGATATGCTTTACTGGTTGTTTGGCGACATTACCAACATTCGTGGTAAGTTTGCTAACTGCTCGCACGGCGATTTAATTGAGTTTGAAGATACCGGTTGTGTAGATTTCGACTTCATCAATGGTGGTATGGGTTCACTAAACTATTCAACATCAGTTTGGGACAAAAACCTAGAAAGTTCTGTTACAATCATTGGTTCTAAAGGTACTGTGAAAGTAGCTGGTCAATATATGGATACCGTAGTTCACTGCCACATCCAAGACTACGAAATGCCAGAACTTAAAGAACCAACTCACGAAAACGACTTCGGCGGTTACAAAGGTGCAGC
>CALDQH010000098.1 GCA_937911935.1 uncultured Bacteroidales bacterium
AACAAACTTGTTTGGTTATGCTGAGGCGATGCCTGAAATCATGAGCGAAGCATTGAATAATCGACTCACCAAATCACCAAATCACCGACTAATAAAATGTCGTGCGAGATTAAACATACAGGAACTGTAGTTGCAGTAGAAAGCAAGGCTGTAACCGTGCGGGTTGAGCAATATGCTGCGTGTGCAGGTTGTTCGTCGCAGGCATCGTGCGGTTTATCAAGCGAAAAAAAAGACCGACTTATTGCGGTAAAACATCCCCAACCTACCCTATATGTCGTGGGCGAAAAAGTACACCTGGTAAGCACGCAAAACAAAATTTATACCGCGGTACTTATTGCCTATGTACTACCACTTATTGGTTTAATGGCAGTGGTAATAGGTTGTGTAACGTGGCTAAATAACGAAACCTATGCAGCCTTATTGGGGCTGGCTTTTTGTGGCATTTATGCCCTAATTCTCTACTTTTTACCCAAAAAGTGGACCAACAAATTGCAAATTGAAATTACTAAAATAGTATGAACATCATTGTTACAGCACTGATTGTATTGGGATGCATTGCCATTGTATCGGCAATTATTCTGTACATTGTAGCTAAGAAATTTGCCGTGTACGAAGATCCGCTCATCGACCAAATAGCCGAAGTTTTACCTGGGGCAAACTGCGGCGGATGCGGTTATGCTGGCTGTAAGGCTTTTGCCGAAAACTGCGTTAAAACAGGCAAGTTAGAGCGCGATTATTGCCCTGTGGGTGGCACAGACGTAATGAAACGTATAGCTACCTTGTTGGGTGTAGAAGCACAAGTATCGGAACCTAAAGTGGCTGTGTTGTTGTGCAACGGAAGTAGCACATGTCGCCCTAAACTAACCACCTATACGGGGGTAAAAAAATGCTCTATTGCCCACACTACCTATGCTGGCGAAACGGGTTGTAAATTTGGTTGCATTGGCTTTGGCGATTGCCAAGTTGCATGTGCTTTCGATGCCTTACACATAGACCCCACCACAGGTTTACCCGTTATTGACGAAGACAAATGTACGGCTTGCGGCGCATGTGCTAAGGCTTGTCCTAAATTGTTGTTGCAATTGCGCAAAAAAGGGCCTAAAGGTCGCAAAGTATATGTAGCCTGCAAAAGTCAAGACAAAGGAGCAGTAGCCAAAAAAGCCTGCCAAAGTGCCTGCATTGGCTGTAGCAAATGCGTAAAAGAATGTCCTTTCGAAGCCATTACCGTACAAAACAACGTGGCTTACATAGACGACAGTAAATGTAGATTGTGCAGAAAATGCGTAGCCGTTTGTCCAACAGGTGCCATTCATGCCGTTAATTTTCCCGTAAAAAAAGATGAAAACGTTTAGTATGGGCGGAGTTCATCCGCAAGACAATAAACTATCGGCACGCAAGCCTTTTATGGTAGTAGGTTTACCCGATGTAGCCATCTTTCCTTTGGAACAACACATTGGTGCTCCTGCTAAACCCATTGTAGCCGTTGGCGATAAGGTAAAAGCAGGTCAAATGATTGCCGAAGCAGGTGGTTTTGTATCGGCTCCCGTGCACAGTTCGGTATCGGGAACTGTACAAAAAATTGCCACCTTTACCGATGGCTGGGGATTTGATAAAATGGCCATCCATATTAAAGTAGAAGGTAGCGAATGGATGGAAAATATATCTACCGATAATAAACTTCGCAACGAATGCAACCTATCTTCGGAAGAAATTATCAAAAAGATAGCCGATGCAGGTATCGTAGGCTTAGGAGGTGCTTGTTTCCCTACTCAAGTTAAACTAATGCCACCCAAAGACATGAGCGTAGATACCCTTATTATCAATGCGGTGGAATGCGAGCCCTACCTTACCCACAACCACCAACTGATGTTAGAAAAACCAGCCGAGGTTTTAATGGGTGTGCGCATTTTAATGCAAGCCTTGAACATTAAAAAAGCCATTATTGGTATCGAAGCCAATAAGATGGACGCGGTAAAATCGCTTCGCGATGATGAATCGATGAATCGACTAAAGTTGCGATTAAGCGAGAGCAGAAGCAATGCGGTCACTGAGCCTGTCGAAGTGTCCAGCATTGATTATGCCGAGCGTGAGCAACTTCATGAGGGCGAAGCCCGAGTAATCGGTGAATCGAATATTGAGGTAGTGCCTTTGAAGTTAAAATATCCACAGGGGGGCGAGAAGCAATTGATTGAAGCGTTAACGGGACGTAAGGTGCCCAATGGAGGTATTCCTGCGGCTGTGGGATGTGTGGTACAAAACGTGGGTACGGCATTTGCTGTGTACGAAGCTGTTCAGCTAAACAAACCTTTGGTAGAAGTAATGATGACTGTTACTGGTCCATCGGTTACCAACCCTGGCAACTTTATGGTACGCATCGGAACTCCTATCGAAAAGGTATTGGAAATGGCTGGTGGCATCCCCGAAGATACGGGTAAAATTATTGGCGGAGGTCCGATGATGGGCAAAACCTATAGCCACACCAACCACCCTGTAAACAAACGCAGCTCGGGTTTATTGCTATTGCCCAAAGATTTGGCTGCGCCATTAGAAGAAAAAAATTGCATACGCTGTGGCAAATGCGTGCAAAATTGCCCCATGGGATTGGCTCCTTACCTGTTGGCTACCCAAGGCGAAATGGCACTGTGGGACGATATGGAAAAAGAGCAAGTTGCCAACTGCATCGAATGCGGTTGTTGTACGTTTACTTGTCCCAGCAATCGTCCGTTGTTGGATTACATCCGATACGGCAAACAAACCGTCATGGCGAACATACGCGCCCGCGCTAGTAAATAGTCGAAAGTTGCGAGTAATTAGGAATTAGGAATGAGGAATGAGGAATTTCAGTGCGAACCGAGTGCAGAAACAAACTTGTTTGGTTATGCTGAGGCGATGCCTGAAATCATGAGCGAAGCGAATAATTTTTCGATTCAACGATTCTACGATTCAACAAATTAAAAAATCATCGATTAGTCGATTCACCGATTAACCGATTAGTCAATAAAAAATATGAACAAATGGATTGTTTCATCGTCGCCACATGTGCATAGCGGCGATTCTATTCAAAAAAACATGTTGTACGTGGTGTTAGCGCTGCTACCTGCCTACTTGGTTGCTCTATACTATTTTGGTGTAGGTGCATTGGCAGTTAGTGTAATAGCCATAGCATCGTGCATAGGTTTTGAAGCCTTTATACAACGTTTTGTACTTAAAACCAAAGTAAGCATTAGCGATGGATCGGCAGCACTAACGGGTTTGTTGTTAGCCATGAACCTACCCTCTAACCTACCCTGGTGGATGGTTATTATTGGTTCGATGGCAGCCATAGGATTGGGCAAAATGTGCTACGGAGGCTTGGGTAACAACCTATTTAACCCTGCCTTGGTAGGACGCGTATTTTTGCTCATATCGTTTCCTGCAGCCATGACGGTATGGCCCGTTCCGGAGCCCTTTAGCATGGCATATATGGATGCTCAAACTGCAGCAACTCCCCTATCGTTTATGAAATTTGACCAAATGCTACCTCCTATTTTAAACACCTTAATTGGTAACGAAGGCGGTAGTATGGGCGAAGTATCTGCCATTGCCCTTTTGTTGGGTGGCTTGTTTTTGATTTGGAAAAAAGTAATTACCTGGCACATTCCTGTTAGCATATTGGCAACTGTTGCCGTATTTACGGGCATCATGCACTTGGTGGACCCCATTGCTTACGAAAACCCCTTGTGGCACTTATGCTCGGGTGGTTTATTGTTGGGTGCTATTTTTATGGCTACCGACTACGTAACATCGCCTATGACCACCCGCGGACAATTGCTATACGGCGTAGGCATTGGCTTAATCACAGTCGTAATTCGTTTATGGGGCAGCTACCCAGAAGGCGTATCGTTTGCTATTTTGCTAATGAATGCCGCTACTCCACTTATCGATAAATACATTTTACCCAAACGTTTTGTAAAGTAAGATATGAAAAAAATAGCTTCTACATTACCCAATATGCTGTTATCGCTTACTATCATAGCGGTACTATCGGCTGGCTTATTGGCCTGGGTTAAAACCATTACCGACGAGCCCATTCGTTTGGCAGAAGAAAAGAAACAAACCGAAGCTTTGCAGCAAGTATTGCCTGCCTTTGATCAAATTGAAACCGAACAAGACGAAGACGGCATGGTATATAAAGCCTACAAAAACAACAAATGGGTAGGAACTGCTGTACAATGCGCATCCATGGGCTTTAACGGTGATGTTGTCATAATGGTAGGTTTTGATAACCACAGCCAAGTGATAGACTACGTGGTGTTGCAACAAGCTGAAACTCCAGGATTGGGCACAAAAATGGTGGATTGGTTTAAAAACGCGCTTATTGGACGTACCATGGACATAAACAACCCATTTACGGTAAAACAAGATGGTGGCGATGTGCAAGCCATTACCGCGGCAACCATTTCGTCGCGTGCCTTTTTACAGGCAGTAAACAATGCCTATCGCATTGCAAGCGGACACGATGCCACAACGGGAGCCACAAGCATAAATGAGAATTGAGAAAGGAGATAGGAGAAATGAATAAACTTAAAATTGTACTAAACGGCTTGATAAAGGAAAACCCAACGTTTGTGTTGATGTTGGGTATGTGTCCTACATTGGGTACCACCACATCTGCCATGAACGGCCTGGGCATGGGACTCGCCACTACCTTTGTACTTATTTGTTCCAATACCGTTATCTCAGCCCTAAAAAATCTAATACCCGATAGCGTGCGTATTCCTGCATACATTGTGCTAATTGCAGCCTTTGTAACCGTGCTCGAAATGTGCATGAAAGCTTATGTACCTGCCTTGTATGCCAGTTTAGGCTTGTTTATTCCGCTTATTGTGGTAAACTGCATTGTACTAGGCAGAGCCGAATCGTTTGCTGCCAAAAACAGCGTGTTCGACTCATCGTTAGATGGTTTGGGCATTGGACTTGGCTTTACCATGGGCTTGGGCATTTTAGGAGCCATTAGAGAGTTGTTAGGTGCAGGAACATTGTTGGGTATGCATATCTTCCCCGAAGATTACGGCATGCTGGTATTTGTGCTTGCTCCTGGTGCATTTATTGCCTTGGGATTGATTATTGCCTTCATCAACAGTCGAAAATCAAAAGCATAAAGTTTCGGATGCCTTGATACGATTCACCGATTAGTCGATTAGTCGATTAGTCAATAAAATAACCTTCGATTAGTCGATTCACCGATTAGTCGATTAGTCAAAAAACTATGACCTACATACTACTATTTATCTCAGCAATCTTTGTGAACAACATTGTGTTGTCGCAATTTTTAGGTATTTGTCCTTTTTTGGGAGTCTCTAAAAAAGTAGATACCGCCATAGGCATGAGCGCCGCCGTTACCTTTGTTATGACCTTGGCTACCTTGTGTACCTACCTGTTGCAAAAACTATTGCTCGATCCCCTTGATTTGGGCTTTTTGCAAACCTTGGTTTATATCTTGGTTATTGCAGCCTTGGTGCAAATGGTCGAAATTATTTTAAAGAAAGTATCGCCTGCCCTATACCAATCGTTGGGCGTATTCTTACCCCTTATTACTACCAACTGTGCCATTTTGGGGGTTGCCATTATGGTTATTCAGAAAGACTATAACTTGGTAGAAAGTTTGGTATTTGCCATTGCCACCGCCTTGGGTTTTGCGCTTGCACTGATTTTATTTGCCGGTATGCGCGAACGCCTTAGCATGGTAAAACTACCCAAAGCCATGCAAGGCATGCCAACCGCCCTTATTACCGCCGGCCTACTTGCCATGGCATTTATGGGCTTTAGTGGCGTGGTATAAAATTATGCAGAAAAAGATTATCATGTAGTAAGGTTTCTACCCTACTACATAACATCGCCCCCGATTATTTCGAGGGCGATGTTGTTTTATGCAGGTATTACAAAAGACTGGGTGTGCAACCTTTCAATTGAGCCACAATGCCTCATTTTTCCAATTCTTAGGGAATCCCATTGCATTAATATCAATAGTTGGATTCTTATCTAATAATTCAATAAGTTTCTCTTTAAATCTACATTCAACATGAATATTTTGAATAAAATATTCTATTAAACATAATTGTGGATATAGTTTTACATGGTTTACATTGAAATTACTAACCCATTTGCCACGCAAAGAAATATTGAATTGCGGTATAGCAGGAAAATTTCTATTCCAAACACGAGCATGATGGGCGATACAATTTCTTAAATTTACTAAGCATTTAACCCAGTTCTCCAAAACTAAATGTTGCGGAAGATTAAACTCTCTAGCAATTAACTTCTTAATAGAAGAATCTTTTAAATTTGACAAAATCTTTGATAATGTACCAAAAGATATAACCTCGATAGTTTTCCATGCTGGAGGAAAATCAGGGCCAGTATATTTTTTATAATGTTCCGAGATAAAGTCTTCTTTGCTTCGTAATATCTCATTTTTAACAAGAGATAAACATTGATTAAAAATAATATTATCTTTAAACAAGGTTGGTTCCATAAACCAAAAAGCTCCGTATTTTAACGATACAAAATTGGTAACTTTTGACCGCAGTGCAATTTCTATCGATTGAATGGCATCAAAAATTATGCCTCGCAGTTCTTTATCAAAATAATAGAGACGTATTGCATTTTCAAAATAACTATTTGGTTTATACACATGCAGAATTTTATCACACTCCATTGGAGTAAGATAATTTGCAAACCGAAAATAGCTAATCACTTTAAGATGATTGATAGCTATATCTTTATCCTTAATTAATAAACCTCTTGACTTTAAAAGACTAAGAATTTGGCAGTAATCTAATGGGGCTTTAGAATATTTCATAAGATGTAAAAGTAAAAGTTCCGCCCTGGTTCGCTGTTCTAATGGGAAGCGCGGCGGAAACTGTCACTGCAAAGATACGGATAAATCTTAAATTACAAAATTTTTGTAATTCCTTTTTTTATTGTGTAGGTCACATATACCAATGAATTTTGCCAAATTACCGAACGAAATTGCGCCAAATTACCGAATTTTTAAAATCTTATATTGTTGCGCAATAGATTTACCCGCGCAGCGGGTTATACTAAAGTAATAGGCAGGTGTCAGAGCAATGCAGTCACTGAGCCTGTCCTTCTCGGTGGCTGAGCCTGTCGAAGCCCCAGAGAAGGATTCCCCCATGACTTTTACCCGCACCGCGGGTTAAACAAAAGTAATAGGCAGGTCTTGGAGGTGCACAGCACCAACAAGGCCTGTGTTAAACGAAGCATCCCCTTCTCACCCACCCCAGCACCCCCGCAGGGCGGTGCAACCGAGCGAAGCGAGTAAACTACCCAAACAAACCATATTCATTTGAGGTAATAAAAATAGAGCTACTTGACGAATCAAATAGCTCTATTCTCGACGTAAAAGTAGCCGACTCAAATGAAACAGACCTACTTTCAGTTGCAAATATACTACCTAATGTTGAAGAATCATCAAAATTTCAAAGGTTGTTAAAATAAATCCCAACTTCTCCCTTTCATTAAGTAATTTTTGCCAAACCACCGACCAAAATCGCGCCAAATCACCGAACGAATTGATGCCAAATTACCGAAAATATTAACAAATATCAGATAACTAATTGATAATCTATATATTAACTAACATAAAATATTTGATAGTATTTTCATACATGCGATAGTATTTTTGTATCTATAAAAAATATAAATTAATATAAAATATAGCCTATGAATCTATTAGATACTTTAGAATTTTATGTACATATACAAAAAGAAAGAGTGAGATTTTTGATGCAACATACAAGTCCAGAAAAGCAAATAAATATGCAAGGAGAATATAATTTATATCAATTTGTAGAATATTTAGTAAAGTTGAGAAAAATATTGTTGGAAAATCGTATGAAGAAGTACTAAAGGTATAACTTTGTAAAGAACTATTTTAAAAGATATCCTTTTATGAACCCAAGTGCAAATTCCTCTTTACTCCATTATACCAAAACAATTACAAGTCTCAAGAAAATTCTTAAAAATGGATTTAGGTATTCTTATTGTAAAGAGGAATATCCCAAAGCTTTAATTAATAATATAATAAACAAAGGCGACAAAGTTTTTGTTCCAAATATAATTTGTTCAAACGAAAAAATTAATAATGCCGTCTTAATACCAATGGTATCCTTTTGCGATATACCCTTACTACGATCTAAAATTCATTCCTCAAATTATGGAAAATTTGCTATTGGTATTGATAAAAATCTCGCGCGTGAAATATATCCAAGTTTAATGCCGGTTCAATATAGGTCTGCTGAACGCCACACACTGGCCTTGATAGAGTTATCTATGATATATGCTAATTCTCCAAATTTAAGCAAACAAGTTATGGATAGTCTAAAATTAATCATTGGAACTACCAAACCATTCACAATTAAATATAAAAATAAAGATGTAGTTTGCTATGAAGAAAGAGAATGGAGAGTAATTCATAGTGACAATGATACAACTAAATGGGGCTGGAATATTAATATCGATGATGTAAAAAAAGAAAAAAAACTTTACAATAAAAGATTACACTCTAATAGTGAATTATCATACCTATCTTTTATTGTGGCTAAAACACCTGAAGAAATGTTTTATGTAGAGCAATATCTTCCTAAACTAATTACACATATTATTGTCAAAAAAGATGAAGATATTCCTATAATTGCAGAATTTATTCTAAATGAGAAAAACACCATATTTGGTTATAATCTTTCCAAAGAATCTAGATTAATGCTAATTAGCAAATTAAATTCCTTTGAAAGAATATCTAAAGATTATTAACACGATTAATAGCCTGCAGACCCGCAGGCTATAACTCTATTCACACACTCTCCTCAATGATTTTTATTTCGGCATCGGTTAGTCCATATAATTGATAGACAAGTGAATTGATACTTTTATCACTTTCAGAAATATCCTTATTTGAATTACTGTTCATTATTTCTATAATTTCAAGAACCTTTTTAGCAATCAAATCCTTTGTATCATCATGAGCATAAGCAATTGGTATCTTTTTAATATCTTCTACCCTTATCTGCGGAGTCTTCCCAGGCGCCATCTTAATAAACCCTCTATTCAACATATAAAAGGTTACTAACTTTGAGTTTATTATTCCTAATAGGTAACACAAAACTTTTAAATCATCTTTAGGAACATTTACTGTAAAAAGAGAATAACCGCAATGATAATGACAATATAAATCTGCAGCTGCAGTGATTCGTATGTCGCTTTGCCTAATAATCAATTTAGGCCTTATAAATCTATCATTATTTTCTCCGATAGAAGGAGTTCCTATTTTATTATCCCAAATATACTTTTCTACAACCTTATCAAATTTAAAATTAGTTTCATTTCTTTTGATTTGCAAGTTGGTTGGATAATGTATATGATAGAGTTGTATGTTATCTCCACCGGAAACAAATGGAGGGTACTGTTGATCACTACATAAAAAATATTCTTTTACTCCACCTATATTCACACCTGTTCTCACTTCTGAAATTTCAGAAAGTCTACACGAGCAATTTTCAATATTTGTTAATATATTAGCAAATTTACTCGGTTTTGAAATATGACATTCCTTATCATTTAAACAATCATTTAGGTTCAAACATTGATAATCACCTATAATATCATCTTTCCATAGTGTAAATTCCTCTGCCAATGAATCTATAGCTATAATGAGTTGCCCACTAGACACATTTTGAAAAGCCGTTAATCCTGTTACAATCTCTCTTATATGAAAATGTGAAAGAATATATCTTCTTATATCTGCAAATGGTTTCTCAAAGAATGAAAAATCTATTATGAGATTACAACAACCATTTTTACCTATAAGATTTAACGACTTATATATAAAAAACTGAATTGAATGAAAGCGTCCCTTCTTTTTCTTGTCCTTTATATAGGAAATATCGTTCTTAATAGATTCTAACACCTGATTTTCAATGTTTACAGCCTGACGTGAATAGTAACTTACATACGGCGGATTTCCAATCACAATATCAAAGCCACTCTTGCCTTCTGGGCGGTTAAAGACTTCGCTAAACCATGTGTGCCATAAGAAGAATTGACTATTACCTGCTAAGTTTACATCTTTTAGTATCTTTAAAATGAGTGGATCAAAAGATTGAACTTCTAACTGCTTATTGATGGCTACCTGAATTTCTTGTTGAATAGTAATTTTTTGTTCGTGATCTGAACAAGAATAATATTTAGAGAGTAATCTTGATACTTGCTTTTGCAATAATACTTTTTCATCATCAAAAAGTCCATTATCGGTATCATCTTTCTTGCTGGTGGTTTTGTACGAAAGATTATTCAAATCTACACCCATAAAACTTTCTACAAGGGAATTTCCTTGCATAATCTTATAATCTAAGTTTGGTAATGGCGATGCTTTTTCTTCATCTACCACAATAGATAGCCAGAAACGCAAACGAGCAATATCAACTGCTCCTTTTTCTATGTCCACACCATAAATATTATTCTGAATAATACTTTTTTTGATTTCAGAACGGGGTACGTCCAAATGTTCCAATGCTTCGCGGCAACTTAACAACCCGTTTAACAAGCCCATGGGAAATGCACCCGAACCAATGGCTGGGTCGCAAATCTTCACTTCTTTAAGTGCTTCTAATAATTTTGGCTTTTTATTTTCGGGTATTTCAGCTACATTTTCATCGGGCGAAAGAACAAATTGCCTAATCTTTTCTTTAGCTATAGAAGTATTGGTCTCTAGATAAGCAATAAGCGATTCTTGGCACATATAACGCACAATTTCTTTGGGCGTATAAAATGCACCTTTGTCCTTGTTATCTTCCAGCAAGTTCTCAAAGATTTTTCCCAACATTTCTGGATCCACCCCTACCTCTGCATCGTTAGGGTCATTCTCGTCTATGGTAAAGTTATATTCACTAAAGAACTGAAATAATCGTTTAAAATAATCGGCAGGGAATTTACTTTCGGGCTCATCTTCTTTGTCACGTTCAAATAAACCACCATTCAAATAGGGAATGCTCTCCCACTCTTTTAAGAGTGCTAAATCCCAATTATAGTGTTCAAAAACTTGTTTTCTTTGTTCTGGTTTGGTATTTAAAATGCCAAAGAAAAGCGGTTCCAACACACTATCCAAATAATCGTCTTGATATGGAGAACGTTCAAATAAGTTTTGCAAGTAGTTTAAATCACCACACAACCATCCTTTACGTTGCAAAAAATGTAAAAAAGTAAGACGCCCCATCATCTTTTTAATGTAATTACGTATTACTTTCTCGTCAAAATTAAAGGCAAACATCAACACGGCATTAGACTCGCCCTTTACTTTTTCTTCCCACTTACTGCCTACTTTCACAAAGCGCTTACCCGTGATATACTGAATAAAATCGGCATATTGTTTGCGATATTCATTAAAGAATTCGTCCGAAAGAGCCTCTACAGAGAAGGCTGTTTTAAGGTTCTCAAAAGAGACTCCTTTGTTTTGTAAAGAACGGAATCGTTCAATAGGAGTTCTATACAAAATCCCTTGATTACCAAAAACGTACGTATATCGTTTGGGCGAGGTTGCCTCTCCCTGAATATCACAAATAAACGATAATCGCCACAAGTCACCACTATCAAATACCACCAAAGCAGCATCAAATTCACCCCATGTAGGATTGATAAATGAACGCACAAAGTTGCGCAATCCTATTTTACGCTTTGCCACAGAACCTTGTGTTATCTTATAATAAAACAGACCTATTCTATAGCTATCAACAGTATTGATATTACCTAAATAATATCCATTTTCTAACGTCTGGTTGTTTATCTTTTCGGGCGTAACTTTTAGTTCACTCGCATTAAATAAATTTTGCAAGCAATTGTACCAAGTTTGCATGCTAAAAGAAGATTGGAACATGGTTCTCAATTCATCTACAGAAAATATTGTGGCCATTTTATAGTATGTACGATTACGGTTAGTTAGTTGTTTGTTATACGAAAGTTTCAGAAATCACTATCTGCGGGTTGGAAATATCTTTAGCATCGTGACGCTGATCTTTGTTCATCGTCTGATATTCAGCAAGTAATTCCGAAATCTTTGTTTGCAAGCCATACTCGTCTAGCTTCATCTTTTCACGGTCGTTTTTATACTCACGAGACAAAGCTTTTAGGTAACGAGGTAGTTGAGCGTAGATACCTTCATTGATATATCTTATCAAAACATCGCATTGCGTTTTCAACTCGTTATCGCTTGTTACCTGCTTAAGAGTACGCAAAAACTTATTTGCTTCAAGCGAAGTCTTATCAAGGTCGGTACGGTTAATGGATGAGGTATCGGCAGCCTCTACATACTCAGTAGTATATTTAGCCAATGCACCATTTACGTGTTTGTAGTGTTGCTCTTCATTTGTGAATGGCACAGGTTGTTCTTCGGGTTTAGCTTTGAGATATTTTACAGCTTCAAGGAATTCAATGACCTCTACCCCTGTTGGAGTAGCCAAATAGAACTCGGTTTTTACATTAGAGGAAACAAATATTACAGATTTACCGCTATGCTTTCCTGTATCACGCATTACACGACTTTTCATTGGCAGAGCCTTGATTTTATGATACAACTTGCGATCACTATTATAGAGTTCGCGAACTTCCCGCAAAAGGGCTATTTTCTTATCAATGCTATCTTTGACATTACTATCGAACATCTGAAATTCTTTTACAATTTCTTCTTTGGAATAGATTTGAGCATCTTCGCCAAAAGCAGAATGGAAACCTTGTAATTTAACAAGGGCATTCTTGTATAATTGAATTTCCTTATCGCCCTGTTGCGATGGGTAGAACATATAGTTGTAGATATTTGGAGCAACAGAACCAATACGATTTACACGACCTATTCGTTGCATCAATCTGGTTGCATTCCAAGGTGAGTCGTAGTTAACTATCACATTAGAACGGTGCAAATTCACACCTTCTGCCAATACATCAGAAGTTATAATGATGTTATATTTTTGGGCATCACTCTCATAATTGGCATCAAAATTCTCCTTGATTGTCTGACCCAACCGATTACGATTAGCGGCTGTAACCATCAAAACATCGGTACGACCAATTTCCTTGGTAAGTCTATCGTACAAATATTTCAGTGTATCAACACTTTCGGAGAACAAAACCAATTTTCCCGATGGATTTACCTCTTCTTTGAAGAAATTATTGGTAAGATTTTCTCTGAATAAATCAAATTTGGGATCGTCATTCTCATGTTCCCAATCTTCATTGAGTTGTTCCAATATTACACGGTCATGATGAAGCATTTTAATAAAATCAGGGACGAAAGCATCTGCAGTAAAAAGAATATCTTCTTTTGCATAACCTTTTGTAATAGCATATTCGATAATTTCATCTAACTCCATATTCTTAGCCTGAAGGTCTTTTACATTTAGCTCTGGAGCAATGATAACCTTGTCTTCTTCAAACATTTTAATCATGTCAGTTGTGATACGAAGAAGTGTATGGAGCGACTTTTTGAAAGCATAAAAACTACTCTCCAAACGCTTAACCATGTGCACTCTATATATGCCAGCCAAGGTCTGACCGATATGCACGGCATTCTTATACTTTTTACGGTATTCAGGTTTCAAAAACTCTACTGCACGATAACGGGCATAAGTAAGTCCATTACCACCTGGATTTGACTCGGACTTTCCATCTGTAAGTTGTTTCAAGCTCATGTAGAAACGATTACTAGTGTCAGTGTCCATTACGTACTCTAATTCATTGGGTGCTAAAATTTTGGGGAATACGATACCTTGCGAATCTATATCTGCTTTATAATCGGAGTCGTTAAGAATGTTGTTACGTGTACGACGTACTGTTACCTTATCTATAACTTTACTACGAATTTGTTCATAGATTTTATCTACCTCTGCTGTTACATCACGTTGGTCACGCTCACGCATCAGTCGTTTGTATTCCAATATGTATTCTGAGAAGAAACCTTTTAGATTTGGTACCCCATCAATTGTACAACTCTGACTATTTTGAAACAACAATAATTGATTCTGCAAATCATCTGGACGGTTGTTAAGTGGAGTTGCAGAAAGAAGCATCACTTTCTTTTGCGAACTCTTTAACAATCCCATATTCATACAAGGCGATTTGCATATCTTTTGTAACTCGTCATACTTGCCCGAGCTATCACTACGGAAACCATGTGCTTCATCCACAATAATTAAATCAAACTCTTCTTTATCCTTGTAGTTGTCTTTTCCTTCAAGAACCTTGGATAAACTGCCATTGGTAATAAACTGCGCCTTTTTGTAGATACCAAACAACTTGAATGTCTTTTTCCAGTTGTCTTCCAAGGCAGGAGGATAAACAACAAGGATGTTGGTATTTTTGCCGTTAGCCTCCACAAAACGTTTAGCAATCATGGTTGCAATCATGGTTTTTCCCAAACCAACTACATCGGCAAGAAACAAACCATTATGCTGCATCAGCATCTGATAACCCTGAATTACAGCATCTTTCTGATATTTCAAGTCCTTAACTCCATCTGGCAACTGAATAGAAAAATCATCTTCCACTTGGTCGCCAAACGTATCAATAAGTACTTTGATGTAAAGTTCGTAGGGGGTTGGTTGATACCCCAAATAGGTTTTCTTTTTATACTCGGCAATATCGTCTGCAGTAAGTTGAATTGCTTCGTTCCACAATTGCCAAAATTCATCGGAACAATACTTCACATCATCGTAGTCTTTCATGGCAACGTTCAGTTCGTACTGTGGTGGCTGTTTTATCCCTAACCCAGCATCAGAAATATTGGAAGAACCCATGATAACCCAACCATCACTATGCTCACTATGATTTTGTGGCAAACAGAGGTAAAATTTGGCATGCAAGTTTTTGGTAGCGTGAATACGCATTTGCAAGCGACCAGATATTAAATCTTCGCATAGTTGCAAAATACCCTCTTCTACTTCGGGCGAATAATGGGCATTGATAATATCCTCTTTAAAGCCATTTTTGTAGGCTTCTTTGGCTTTTACAGGATCGCCAAACATAACGGTCATTTTGTTATGCTTGCGAAACATATCATCTATATTTATGCCAATTAAGATCTTAATTTCAGAAATATCGCCTAACTCCTTACGTAGTTTAAAATAACCAGACGAACGAAAGAAACCAACTACTGCTAAAAAGCGGTCAAATGAAGTCATTTCTGATGCAATACCTTTTAGTTTATCAAAAAGCGTATTGCCAAGTCCATTGTTGAAGAATTTTGTACTCACGGTGCGTTTACGTACAAGGGGTGGACTTCTTTCCCCTACCTATGAATCATAGTATTGATTTTATCACATAAAAAAAGCGTGAAGCCCTGCACTGTCGCTCGCTTCACGGTTAGAGGCCCTGAGATTGCCTTGCAAGTCGAAACGAGCAACGCATAAGCCCCACGCCGATATGTAATCATAGTACACAAGACACCCTTTATGTGCGGACATGGTACACCATGTCCCTACATTAGGTACGTGCAGATATGAGAATACACACCCACGGGGCATTCACGTTGCTTAGTTTTTGACTTGCTTTTTGAAATTTTCTCAGGATTTCTAACCGTCAAAACCAAAGCGTAGTAAACGCCTTATATTATGTCTATCCCACCCACCCGCTTTGCAAAGGGCAAAGCATCGGCGTAGGACAATACAAAAATAGGAATTTATATTGATTTTTCAAATTTATCCTCCCTATCTTATGCTACACAATATTGCAAAAAATACATTTTTATTTGTATCTATCACCACAAATATACCGGGCAATTGTACCAAAACGTGGTACAAGGGGAAGTTTTTTTTTGCGGACGCACGGACCGACATGGATGGTGAGGCGGTGATTTGGTGAGGCGGTGAGGCGATTCTACGATTTTGCGATTCAACAACAAGTGACAAGTTCAGGGACCGCTTTGCATTTCTATCATTTTTACGTACCTTTGCACCATGTTACTAGTTACAATCGACGAACGACGAGTGACTAGCGACTATCGACAGTTTTTTCATCTTAATTTTTAATCGGTATGAACAATCAAATTTCTACATTAGCGAGCGATGCATCGCAAAAAGAACAGAATCAAATTATCCTTTATCGCCCTAACGAGACCATTAGTCTTGAAGTTCGTTTGGAGAACGAAACTATATGGCTTACTCAAGCACAAATAGCAGAACTCTTCGGGACAAAACGACCTGCTATTACAAAGCATATTAACAACATATATTCTTCAAATGAATTGGAAGCGAATAGCACGTGTTCCATTTTGGAACATATGGGTAATGATGGTAATCAAAAATATACTACAAAATATTATAATTTAGATGTTATATTGTCTGTAGGTTATAGAGTAAACAGTTTAAATGCAACTCGATTCCGCCAATGGGCAAATAAAGTGCTAAAAGAATACTTACTTCGTGGTTATGCTATTAATCAGCGAATCAATCTATTGGAAGATAAAATAGACCGAAAATTTGCTGAGCATGATGCTAAAATTGAAAGCCTCAACAAGCAGGTTGATTTCTTTGTGCAGACTTCCATACCGCCCTCCGAAGGGGTTTTCCATAACGGACAGATTTTTGATGCGTATAAGTTTGCAACGGATCTGATTAAATCGGCTAAGAAGAATTTGGTTTTAATCGATAATTACGTGGACGAGTCGGTTTTGCTAATGCTGAGCAAACGCGGAACAGGTGTATCGGCTAAAATTTACACATCCAATCTTTCCAAACAACTAACGTTAGATTTGGCAAAGCACAATAAGCAATATCCGCCTATAGAGATTTTT
>CALDQH010000099.1 GCA_937911935.1 uncultured Bacteroidales bacterium
CAGCTTGACTCTTAGGCTCTACAGAGATACCGATCACTGGTGCTGGGAACTCGATAGACTCGAGTACGATTGGTTTGTCCTCAGCGCACAAAGTATCACCTGTACGAATATCCTTGAAACCTACACCTGCACCGATATCACCAGCTGCGATTGTCTCTACTGGATTTTGGTGGTTAGAGTGCATTTGGAAGATACGAGAGATACGCTCGCGCTTTCCAGAACGTGGGTTGAACACATAAGAACCTGCATCCAACTTACCACTATACACACGGAAGAAGCACAAACGACCTACATATGGGTCAGTAGCAATCTTGAACGCCAAAGCGCAGAGATCATCATCCTCTTTTGGCTCGCGCGTGATCGCGTCACCCGTGCGTGGGTCCGTACCATCTATAATAGGGGTATCCATTGGACTTGGCAAGTATGCACATACTGCGTCCAACATGGTTTGTACACCTTTGTTTTTGAATGAAGAACCACAGATCATAGGAGTCATCGACATGCTCAAAGTACCTTTGCGGATAGCAGCTTTGATTTCATCTTCGGTGATGGTTTCTGGATCTTCGAAATATTTTTCCATCAATGCATCGTCAAATTCAGCGATAGAATCCAACATTTTTGCACGCCATTCTTCTGCTTCAGCTTGCAAGTCTGCTGGGATATCCTCTACTGAATAGTCAGCACCCATGGTTTCGTTGTTCCAAACGATGGCTTTCATTTTCACCAAGTCAACAACACCTTTGAAAGTTTCTTCGGCGCCGATAGGAATTTGAATAGCCACAGGATTTGCACCCAAAACTTCTTTTACTTGACGAACTACGTCAAAGAAGTCAGCACCCGAACGGTCCATTTTGTTTACATAACCGATACGAGGTACACTATATTTATCAGCTTGACGCCATACGGTTTCTGATTGAGGTTCTACACCACCTACTGCACAGAAAGCAGCAACAGCACCGTCCAAGATACGAAGCGAACGTTCTACTTCTACAGTAAAGTCAACGTGTCCCGGGGTGTCAATCAAGTTGATTTTATATTTGTTATCGTTGTATTTCCAGAAAGTGGTAGTAGCGGCAGAGGTAATGGTAATACCACGTTCTTGCTCTTGTTCCATCCAGTCCATAGTAGCTGCACCATCGTGCACCTCACCAATTTTGTGAGTCAAACCGGTGTAGAACAAAATACGTTCAGAAGTAGTGGTTTTACCGGCGTCAATGTGCGCCATAATACCAATATTTCTAGTAAATTTTAAATCTGCTTTAGCCATTGTTGTATTGTATTTCTAGATTAAAAACGGAAGTGAGCAAATGCACGGTTAGCTTCTGCCATTTTATGCATATCTTCTTTACGCTTGAAGGCAGCACCTTGCATGTTGTAAGCATCCATGATTTCTGCAGCCAATTTGTCTGCCATGGTCTTACCGCCTCTTTTACGAGCGTATTGAATTAAGTTTTTCATCGAAATAGATTCTTTTCTCTCTGGACGAATTTCGGTAGGAACTTGGAAGGTAGCACCACCAATACGACGAGATTTAACCTCTACTTGAGGAGTGATGTTTTCCAAAGCTTTCTTCCAGATTTCAAGCGCGGGTTTGTCTTCGTTAGACATTTTTCCCTTAACATTTTCCAATGCAGAATAGAAAATGGTGAATGCGGTAGATTTTTTACCGTCATACATTAGGTGGTTAACAAATTTTGTAACCATTACATCGCCGAAAATAGGATCAGGAAGTACGATCCTTTTTTTAGGTTTCGCTTTTCTCATTTTTTTAAAAATTATCCGTTTTGCGTTTGGTTGCCTTTCGTCTTCAAAAGATTCCGCTGAATCAATTTACTCAACCTATGTTAGCTCCAATACAAAACAGTATTAATAACTACTGTTGTTTGAATTTCTTATTTTTTACCTTTTGCTGCGGGTGCTTGACCTGGTTTAGGACGTTTAGCTCCGTATTTAGAACGACGTTGAGTACGGTTAGCTACACCTGCGGTATCCAAAGTACCACGAACGATGTGATAACGTACACCTGGAAGGTCTTTAACACGGCCACCACGAATCATTACGATTGAGTGCTCTTGCAAGTTGTGACCTTCTCCTGGAATGTAAGAGTTAACCTCTTTTTGGTTGGTCAAACGTACACGGGCTACTTTACGCAATGCTGAGTTAGGTTTTTTGGGGGTTGTTGTGTAAACTCTTACACAAACACCACGACGTTGAGGACAAGCATCAAGCGCAGGAGCAGTGCTCTTTTCGGTCAATGCTGTTCTTCCTTTTCTTACTAATTGCTGAATAGTAGGCATTTGTAATTTGTTTAGTTAGTTTATTATATAAATTTGTCTTGTATCCACAATTTGGGCTTGCAAAGGTACGAAAAGATTTTAATCCAACAAAACTTTTCTACGATTTTTTTATTTAACCCATTGATTTGTTTTACATTATTGACCAACCGACTAATCGACCAATCGATAAAAAATGTCTTATAAAAACGATAACAACACAAAGCGGTTAACAACTTATCCTTCACTCCTAACTTTTTTCAATTCGTCGATTATTCACTTTCGTACATCAACACGTCACCGATTTATCAAAAAATATTATCTTTGCACCAAATATACCTTATTATATAGAAAATGAAAGAAGAAAATAAAAATCAAATCACCATCGAATTACCTGATGGTATAGCAGAAGGAACTTATGCAAACATGGCGATCATTGCACACTCTTCGAGCGAATTTATCATTGATTTTGTGCGCAATATGCCCAACAAACCTAAAGCAAAAGTACAATCGCGCATCATTCTAAACACAGAGCAAGCCAAACGATTATTGCTTACTTTGCAAGAAAACATTGCCAAATACGAGGAGAAATACGGCGAAATCCGCCTTGCTGGCAGCAAAGTAAACATGCCTATTGGTTTTGGCGGATTTAAAGGAGAAGCATAATCATCATGAAACCTACCACAAAGCGTCGTCAAACAATTCTGGACGAAATATACAAAAGTGTAATTTTTGTTCTGAGCATTGTAGCACTAACCATTCTAATGCCAAACGAAGCCCAATTTCAATATCAATTTGAGTTGGGGAAACCATGGCAATACGATTTGTTAACTGCCACATTCGACTTTCCTATTTACAAATCGGCAGAAGAGTTAAAAGCAGAACGCAATGCGGTTATTGAATCTCAACACCCTTACTTTGACTACAACGATTTTGTCGAAAATACCATTCTAAGCGAGCTGCGCAGCAAAGCACCCGCTGTTTTGGAAGTCAGTGAGGACAAAATTTCTTCGCTTACTGCTTTTCAGATTATCGACACCGGGCTACGAGAGCTGTACAAAGTAGGCATTATGTCTGATCACGACTATCAGATGCTTGAGGATGAACACATCAGCCAAATTACCATTACCCGAAATAAAATTGGGCAACGTAGTACGCCAAACGAAATTTATAGCATGAGTAGTGCCATCCAACAGTTAAAGGACAACTACCCTGCAAACCTCAACGAGCAATACCCTATTTCTGTATGGGATTTTGAAAAATGGCTACAACCTAACCTTATTTATAACGAAGCCATCACACTTCAAGTAAAGAATGAGGAACTTAACGCTATTTCTATTTCGTCGGGCATGGTACAAGCGGGCGAGCGCATCATCGACCGCGGTGAAATTATTACCAACGAAGACTACCAAATTTTAGAATCTTTCAAACGCGAAAGCGAAATGAGACAATCCACCGACATCGACCAAACATTTACCACCCTAATAGGTCAATGTTTGCTGGTTAGTTGCCTCATGTTGTTGCTATACCTTTATCTGCGTTTATTTAGAAAACAGTATTTTGCCAGCAAACGCATCATTACGCTACTACTTATCATGATAGTAGGCATTGTACTCATTACAGCATTGGTAGTTAAGTATGCCAACGAATCGATGATATACATCATTCCGTATGCGCTAATTCCCATTATTACCAGTATCTTTTTTGATACTCGAACCGGGTTATATACCCACTATATTACCATCTTTTTGGCATCCTTTTTAGCGCCACATGCTTTTGAGTTTATTTTGCTACAAGCATCGGTAGGCATGGTGGCCATCGCCAGCTTGCGCGATATATCGCAACGTTCTCAATTGGTAAACTCTGCTATCATCATTACGATAACGTATAGTTTATTCTACTTGGGTTATGGCCTAACCGTCGATGGAAATATCCTAAAAATGAATGGATGGATGTTTGCTTTCTTTGCTCTAAACGGCATCCTACTATTATTGGTATATCCCTTTGTTTATGTCATTGAACAAACCTTTGGATTTATTTCGAACATGCGCTTGATTGAATTGGGCGATGCCAACAGTCCGTTGATGCGTAAGTTATCGGAAGAAGCTCCTGGCACTTTCCAGCATTCCATGCAAGTTGCTAATCTTGCCAGCGAGATTGCCAATAAAATAGGTGGGAATCCGATGTTAGCACGTACGGGAGCATTGTACCATGATATAGGTAAAAGCAAAAATCCTGCTTTCTTTATCGAGAATCAAGCCAAAGGCAACAATCCGCACCAGTATCTTACCCCAGAGGCCAGCTCGCAGATTATCACCCAACACGTATCGGACGGGGTGTTAATGGCCAAGGAATATGGCTTGCCCAAAAGTATTATCGAGTTTATCGAAACACACCACGGTAAAAGTCTTACCAAGTATTTTTACAACGAATGGTGTAATACGCATCCCGACGAAACTCCCGATGCAGAGCGTTTTATGTACCAAGGACCTAATCCATATACCAAAGAATTAGCCATTGTAATGATTTGCGACACAGTAGAAGCTGCGTCGCGCAGTTTGACCGAATACACCGACGAAAGCATCGGAAATTTGGTAGAGAAATTAGTAAACAACCTGATTAACGAGCATTATTTAGACAAGGCACCTATTACCTTGCGCGAAATTACAGAGGCAAAAAGCATCTTGAAAGAAAAATTAGCTAATATTTATCATACACGAATCGCCTACCCAGAACTAAACAAAACAAAACCATGAAAAAAACAATTTTATTATACTTAACCTGCTTTTTAACTGGATCTTTATACGCAAATGGCTACATCAAGCCACCCATGAATGCCCATGAGTACAGCGTGACACACGAAAGAGCCAGTTTACCTGCTGCATACGACTCGAGAGACGAGGGAATCATCCTGCCTGTTCGAGACCAAAAAATAGAAGGAACTTGTTGGGCATTTGCCGTAACCGATGCTTTACAAGCTTTGTACCACAAAAATGGCTTTAATACGGGTTATTTATCGCCCCAATCTTTTGTTACCTGTTTTCGTGGATTTGACATTCCTCCTGTTACAAAGGGGGGTAACGAACAAATGGCAGGCTCGATGCTGGCACGTTTGGAAGGCATTGTAGAAGAACAGGCGCTTCCGTATAATCCATTCCAGACTTCGTGCGTATCGTACGAAAAGGAAAACACGCCCATGTACACGTTAGGCTGGTACTTACTTCCTAAAGATGATGCCATTGCTATCAAAGAGTGCATCATGGAATTTGGATCGGTTACCGCCAGTTTCCGCTACGAAACTTCTTATTACGACCAAGCTACCAACACGTACGAATACAAAGGGAAAGAAGGAGTAAATCATGGAATCTCGCTTATTGGTTGGGATGATAGCAAAAATGCCTGGTTAGCTAAAAACAACTGGGGCAGCAAGAAATTTGACAACGGCTTTTTGTGGATTTCGTACAATGACGCTTACATTACAACCGAGTGCGTAGCCTATACCGATTATACGCCAACCGAAAGTATCGATGACGTTTATCATCAAAACACCGTAGGCATGGTGGGTAGTTTTGGGATACCCGAACCTGGTTATTTAACAGATGCCATCGTACGTTATGATTTTGAAAACGGCGATCAGTTGGTTGCATTAGGCACGTATGCGACTTATCCCAATACCAAAATCTGCTATAACTTGATTTCGAAAGATAAAACCAGAATTCTTTTTACATCGGATACAATTACGGTTCCCTACAAAGGATTTTACAAATATACCTTACCCGAGCCTTTTCATGCTTCGGATAGTTTGCACATTGCCGTTACCTATTTAAATAAAGAGGCCAATGATGGGCATGTCATCCCCATCGAAATGAACCACGATAATTATACCACCATTACCTTAGGAAAAGAACCTCAATGGGTAGCTTTTGATAATTACGACTGGATGCCTTTCGGAAAGGATACTGAGTTCCCTCACAATTTATGCATTTACGCATACGTTCGTCATGGAGAGACCAGTGCCATCGATATGCCAACCACGTCATCTATCTATAATGGTAGGGAGATTGTTGATTCTGCTTGGGACAATGCCAAAAAAAATCAACTTTTCGATACCAACGGAAAATTGATTAAAACATTTACCCAGCAAAATGGTCAGTTCTCGGATATTCCATACGGCATATACATTCTGTCGGTAGAATACAAAAACGGAACGTGTTATGGAGAAAAGATACTATATAAACCTAACAAATAAATTATGAACGTATTAGAACATATTGGAGCCTACGCCGAACTGATGAAAGAGGTGTTTAAGAAACCTCAACGTTGGCGTTTATTGGGCAAACAATACATCAAAGAAATTGAGAAGTTGGGCATCGACTCGTTGGGTATTGTCATTATTATTTCTGTATTTATCGGCGCCGTAATTACCATGCAAATGGTATTAAATACCGAAAATCCACTACTACCCGCGTACGTTACTGGGTTAACCACACGCGATACCTTGCTGTTGGAATTTTCATCGACCATTTTATGCCTTATCTTGGCTGGCAAAGTAGGCAGTAACATTGCATCGGAAATTGGCACCATGCGCATTACCGAACAAATAGATGCCTTAAAAATTATGGGTGTAAATGCTCCCAACTACTTAATTCTACCCAAAATTTTGGGCATGGTTAGCATTATTCCTGTGTTGGTTATCTTTAGTATGTTTGTAGGTATTTTGGGTGGATATTTAATTAGTTTTTCGGGTATTATTTCGCCTGCCAAATACGTAATGGGTATTCAGTATGCATTTAACCCTTATTACGTTACCTACTCTATCATTAAATCGCTGTTTTTTGGTTTTGTGATTTCGTCCGTTGCCTCTTACTACGGCTATTATGCCTATGGTGGCGCTTTGGATGTAGGTAAAGCCAGTACCAATGCGGTAGTAAACAGCAGCATTATCATTCTATTGTTAAACGTTCTTTTAACCGATTTGTTACTCGTATGATAGAAGTTCAGCACATTGTAAAATCTTTTAATGGCAAGACGGTATTAAAAGACATATCGGCTGTTTTTGAAGCCGGCAAAACCAATTTGATTATTGGTCAGAGTGGTTCGGGCAAAACCGTACTGATGAAAAGTGTTATTGGTATTCACCAAGTGGATCAAGGAAAGATTCTATACGGCAACCGCGACCTAACCAAAATGAGTAAAAAAGAGGTAGGTGCTTTGCGCCAAGAGATCGGTATGCTTTTTCAGGGTTCGGCATTGTTCGACTCTATGACCGTCGAAGAAAACGTACGTTTCCCCTTGGAAATGTTCTCGGAGAAAAGCAAGGACGAATGGGAAGAGCGTGTTAAATTCTGTTTGCAACGTGTGGGATTAGACCACGCCGCCAAACTATATCCATCGGAGATAAGTGGTGGTATGCAAAAACGTGCCGCTATTGCGCGTGCCATTGTTTTGGAACCTACCTATTTATTTTGCGACGAACCCAACTCGGGATTGGACCCCAAAACATCGCTAACCATCGACCAATTGATTCAAGAGATTACCCGAGAAAATAACATTACCACCATTGTCAATACACACGACATGAACTCTGTAATGGAGATTGGTGATAAAATTCTGTTTATCCACCAAGGCGAAAAGGCTTGGGAAGGTAGCAAGGATAGTATTTTTGACTCGAACAACGAGGACTTGAACAACCTTGTCTTTGCTTCGAACTTATTTAAAAAAGTAAAACAATACCACAAGTTATAACATGAGAATTATATCGTACAACGTAAACGGCATTCGAGCTGCCTTAGGAAAAGGATTGGCAGATTGGCTAAAGGATGAGCAGCCCGATGTTTTTTGTTTGCAAGAGACCAAGGCACAAAACGAACAATTAAACCTACCATTATTTGAGCAATTGGGCTACCAAGGTTATTTTGTTTCTGCCCAAAAGAAGGGATATAGTGGTGTGGGTATCTTGTGTAAACAAACTCCCGATTATGTTGGATACGGTATGGGCAACGAATTATACGATAGCGAAGGCCGAGTTATCCGTGCCGATTTTGGCGATGTGACCGTTGTATGTGTTTACATTCCATCGGGCACAACTGGCGATGTAAGGCAAGCTTTTAAAATGGATTTTTTAGCCGATTTTGAGCAATTTATACTACAATTACGCAAGGAAAGACCGAACGTAATAGTTTGTGGCGATTACAACATTGCTCATACGCCCATCGACATCAATCACCCCGAAAGACAAGTGGGCGTTTCTGGTTTTTTGCCCGAAGAGAGGGAGTGGCTCACTCACTTTATAGAGGGTGGTATGATTGATTCGTTTCGTGTTTTTGATAGCCGTGCCGAGCAGTACAGCTGGTGGACCTATCGCATGGGAGCCCGCAAGCGAAATGCAGGTTGGCGCATCGACTATCATTTGGTTTCGGAACCACTACGCAACCGACTAATCGGTGCCGGTATTATGCAAGAAGTGGTTCATTCTGATCATTGCCCTGTTTGGGTAGAAATTAAAGAGTAACGTCATGGGAATACCTTTGCCTTTTTTTAATCAACGCAAGCCAAAAGGGTTTAACCTAAAACCCAGATACTACGACGAGCACAAAGAACGATTGGCTGAATCGCAAGAGCGCGTCAAAAAAGAATTAGGGATGGAGCAAGAAAAAGCGACACCGACTAGTTATGACCAACGCATTCGTGGCAAGTTTAGAGCAAGCATCGAAGATGCCAAGGAACGTAAAAATGCCAAAATTCGATTGAGTTTTATCATTGCCATTATTTTCTTTGCTTTTTACATGATTTACAACAATTATGTCTGATACCAACTGCATACAAGTTCTACCAGAAGTAGTTGCTAACCAAATTGCAGCCGGCGAGGTAGTGCAACGTCCTGCATCGGTTGTAAAGGAGTTGTTAGAAAATTCCATCGATGCTGGTAGTACACAAATTGATATTTACATCAAAGACGCGGGTCGAACCTTGATTCAGGTAATCGACAACGGCATTGGCATGTCCGAGAACGATGCTGTAACCGCCTTTTTACCTCATGCCACCTCTAAAATTAGGCAAGCAGACGACCTGTTTGCCCTATCCACCATGGGATTTAGGGGCGAGGCATTAGCATCCATTGCAGCGGTTGCACACGTAGAATTGCGTACCAAACGCAAACAGGACGAATTAGGTTCTTGCGTTTGCCTATCGGGCGGTCATTTAGAAAGCCAAGAATTGGTTAGTTGCGCCAACGGAACCAGTATTGCTGTTCGCGATTTGTTTTACAATATTCCTGCCCGTCGTAAATTCCTAAAATCGAACGAAAGCGAGTTTAGAAACATCGTATCGGTAGTAGAGCAAATTACATTAGCCCACCCTACGTTGGAGTTTTCGTTGTACCACAACGGACAGGTTATCTTTAAACTTCTGCCCGAAAATACACACAAACGTATTTTGTCGATTATAGGCAAAAAGATGGATGGTAAGTTATTGCCCATACAGGTAGAAACCATTTTGGGCACCATTAGCGGATACATCGGGACACCCGAAGCTGCGGTCAAAAGAGGAGCTTCTCAATTTTTCTTTGTCAACCATCGATACATACAGCACCCCTATTTTAACAAGGCCGTGCAAATGGGCTACGAAAAACTCATTTCGACGGATGCCAAAGCTCCTTACTTTATTTATTTTGATGTAGAACCTGCCAAAATTGATGTAAACATACATCCCACAAAAACAGAAGTGCGTTTTGAAGACGAGAAAGCGTTTTTCCCCATTCTATCTGCCATTGTGCGCGAGACATTGGGCAAAGCTAACGCTGTTCCGACCATCGATTTTGACCAAGACGATGCACCGTTTATTCCTGCTGCGCCTGCTAGCAACAATGCATACGCTGCACCCTTGCCCAAAGTAAGTTTTGATCCGTCGTACAACCCATTTAAAGGCAACTATACCTCTAAAAATTCGGCTCAAAATTGGGAAAGTTTATACGACAACTCAGAACCTGCACGCACATCAGGTAAGGCATCGGACAGATCCATCCTACAAGAATCGTCCGCAGCAGCAACCAACTGGTGCGAACCATTATTGTGCGAGCAACCCGTCGTATTTAAGGCCCTACAATGGAAAAGAAAATACATTGTTTGGCTACAAGAAAGTGGCATGCAAGTGCTACACCAACACAGATTGCACAGCCGAATTTTGTACGAGCAATACATCAAAAGGATGAAGCAAGGACAAGCCTTTAGTTTGCCTTTGCTCTTTCCGGAGATACTTGAGTTATCTGCCAAAGAACACGCTTTGTTTGTAGAGGTAGAGCCTCATTTAAAGGGAATTGGGTTTGAATTTGAGCCTTTTGGCAAAACTACCTACCAAATAACGGCTGTTCCCGATGGCTTAGGCGATGCCAACCCCGTGCAAACGGTTTTGGAGACCATGCAATTGCTACAAAACAACACATCGGCAGCAACCGAAAGCAAACGAGAACTGGTTGCCAAAGCCATGGCAGAAAAGACAGCCATTGTAGCTGGCAAAGAATTATCGGACATGCAGATAAAACTGATGTTAGAACAATTATCTGCCTGCCAAGACACCACCTACAGCCCAAATGGTTTGCCCATAGCAGTAACCATTGACGAAAAAGAAATAGAAAATAAATTAAAATAAAACAACATGACAAACAACAACGTTAGAGTGCGCTTTGCACCCAGCCCCACAGGTGCGCTACACATTGGTGGCGTGCGCACTGCCCTTTACAATTACCTTTTTGCCAAAAAACAAGGAGGAAAAATGATTTTACGCATCGAAGACACCGACTCAACCCGTTTTGTGCCTGGTGCCGAAGCATACATCATCGAATCACTTAATTGGTTAGGTATCCAGTTTGACGAAGGCATTGGAGCAGATGGTTTAGCCACTTGCCGCCAAAGCGAACGCAAAGCTATTTATCGCAAGTACGTAGATCAGCTTTTGGCAGATGGTTTGGCATACATTGCTTTTGATACTCCTGCCGAATTGGAAGCCAAACGACAAGAGATTCCAAACTTCCAATACGATGCCCAAACACGTGGCATGATGAAAAACTCGCTTACCCTTACCCAAGAAGAGGTTGAGGCACGCATAGCGGCAGGCGATGTATATGTAGTACGCGTTAAGATAGAGCCTGGCGTTGATATTATTGTCAACGACATGATTCGTGGCAAAGTAGTCATCAATTCGTCTATTTTGGACGACAAAGTGCTTTACAAATCGGCAGATAACTTACCTACCTACCACCTGGCAAACATTGTGGATGACCATTTGATGGAGATATCGCATGTTATCCGCGGTGAAGAGTGGTTGCCATCAGCACCCTTACACGTTTTGTTGTACCAATATTTGGGCTGGGCAGACACCATGCCACAATTTGCACACCTACCTTTGCTGCTAAAACCAGACGGCAACGGCAAATTGAGCAAACGCGATGGCGACAGATTGGGATTCCCTGTTTTCCCCTTGGATTGGATCGATCCTAAAACTGGTGACAAATCGTCTGGATACCGCGAAGCAGGCTATTTCCCCGAAGCGGTTGTCAACTTTTTGGCGCTTTTGGGCTGGCATGCCGAAAGTGATCAAGAGTTTTTCTCGATGCAAGAGTTGATTGACACATTCTCGTTAGAAAGAGTAAGCAAAAGCGGGGCTAAATTTGATTACGAAAAAGGTAAATGGTTTAACCACGAATACTTGATTCGCAAATCGGACGAAGAATTAGCCACCCTACTCATGCCAACCTTGGTAGAAAAAGGCATCACCACAGACCTTGCCACCGTGGCATCTGTTGTAGGCATGACCAAAGTACGCTGCAACTTTATTAGCGATTTTTGGGCTCAAATTAAATTCTTCTTTGTAGCACCAACCGAATACGATGCTAAAACCGTACAAAAACGTTGGAAAGCCAACTCGCCTGCCGACATGCAAGCCTTGTATGGTGTATTAGAAAACATCGAAGACTTTAGCGCAGCAAATTGCGAGCAAGTTGTGATGGCATGGATTACCGACAATGGTTTGCACATGGGTAACATCATGAATGCTTTCCGTCTTTGCATTGTGGGCGAAGGCAAAGGTCCTCACATGTTTGACATAACGACTATTATCGGCAAAGAAGAAACGTTGAGTAGGTTGCAAAAAGCGATAGAGGCGTTAAAATAAACTCGCTTCGCTCGGGTGAATCGGTGAATCGGTGAATTGGTGAATCGGCGACGTATTGATGAACGAAAGTGAATAATCGGCAAATTGGTGAATCGCTAAATTACAAAAAAGCATATTAGGGTATGAAACGATTAGGGTGTATATGGATACTATTGGTGGCTTTCATAGCATTGTGGGCGCAAGAGCATTCGCCTAAACATGAGTTTAGGGGAGTGTGGGTTCCTACGGTGTACAACAACTATTACCGCGAACTTTCGGTAGAACAACTCAAAGACACCTTGGTTAAACAATTGGATGCCTATGCAAACATGGGCATCAACACCGTTATATACCAAGTAAGACCAGAAGGAGACGCCCTATACGCATCTTCATTGGAACCTTGGAGCCGCTTTTTAACTGGCGAACAAGGAGTTGCCCCCGAAGAAGACTTTGACCCCATGGCATTTTTGATACAAGAATGCCACAAGCGTTGCATGGAATTTCATCCTTGGATAAATCCTTATCGAGCCAACACCAACAAGAAAAACAAACTCACAGAAGACAATCGCTATTACAGCAACCGATATTTGTACGTATCGTACGGAAATCAGTTGCTATTTAATCCAGGATTTCCACAAAACAGAGAGCACATCATATCGGTTGTTAAAGACATTGTCAGCCGATACGATATTGATGCTTTGCACATGGATGATTACTTTTATCCATACCCCATTCATGGGCTAAAATTTCAGGACATTTCCACCTACAAACGTTATGCGGAGGCAGACGGTTTTAGCACCAACAACGAATTAGCAGCATGGCGTCGTAACAACGTAAACCTATTGGTAAAACAATTGAGCGACACCATCAAAGCCACCAAGCCCTGGGTTCGATTTGGCATAAGCCCCTTTGGTATTTACCGAAACAAAGCCCAAGATGAAACCGGTAGCGAAACCAAAGGACTTAGCAACTACGACGATTTATATGCCGACACCCAACTATGGATAAACGAAGGTTGGATTGATTACGTAATACCTCAACTCTATTGGGAAATTGGACATCCTGCTGCCGATTATAGCACCCTACTTTATTGGTGGAGAGAAAACAAAGGACTGCATACTCAACTATACATCGGGCAAAGTGTAGATAGAAGCATTAATCAAATACAAAAGAAACTGGATTTGACATTAGGTGATAGTCGCATTGGTGGTAATTGTTTCTTTACGGGCGATAATCTGCTTACCAATAAAAATGGTATGCGCGATACGCTTACCACCTTATATTATTCCCAACCAGCTTTAGCGCCTCGTTTTGAACAGATAGACAGCATTGCCCCCAACAGACCGCACAAAGTATATATGGATTTGATGGGCGATGAACCCCTGCTCAAATGGGATGTGGTTGAAGGTAAGAAAGAAACGGATAAGGTTTGGTACTATGCTGTATATGCCTTTGACCCATCGCTACCCATAGACATAACAGACATGAGCAAGTTAATTTGTCTAACCACAGAAAAACACTGTCCTCTACCACAAGGCGAGGACATCCAACCCCTATGTTTACAATATGTGGTTACAGCCATAGACCGCCTTCACAACGAAAGCGACCCCAGCAAGGCGTATTTGCACCAAGAATAATAAAACGATGTCAATCTGCTAAAAAGCGAACCAAGTCCATGCCATTGGCGTAAAACAACAAAGCAAAAAGCAGAATCATGCCTACTACTTGCGCTTTTATCATGAAATTTTGGCTTAATGGCTTGCGACGAATGCATTCGACAATCAAAAATAGGATATGACCACCATCCAGCCCAGGTATGGGTAGCAAGTTCATAAATGCCAATACCACCGACAGGTATGCTACGATTGTCCAAAAATATTGAGCGGAGAAAGCATTGGGAAACAAACCAGCCAAGGAGCCAAAGCCACCTATGCTACCTGCCCCCTCGGGGGTAAAGACAATTTTAATATCGTCCGCATAACCCGTAAACATCTCTACGCCTTCTTGCAAACCTTTGGGAAAGGACTCAAGAAAACCATAGGTAATTTTGGTAACAGGGAACATCTCGTAATAAGGCTTGAGATAAACGCCCAAAAAGCCAGCAGAGTCTGGTGTCACTGTGGTGGAAAACAAATTACCTTCCCTAACATAATCAATAGAAAGGGGAGTTAATTTATGTGCTTTTAAAATAGGGTTGGCATCTTGGTGGGTAGGGACAGTAATTCCGTTCATCGCCACCACACTATCACCAGCTTGCAATCCTGCCAACTGAGCAGGCGACATATCCATCACTCCTTTAATTACAAACGGATTTCTGAACGAGGCAAAACCTGTTTGCGCCGCTACCAAATCTAACTTTAGCGACTCATCTATGGGAATTAGCACCGTATCTGCATTGCGCAATACAGTTACTTCTGTCGCATTGAAAATAGCTCGCATGGCTTCTTGATCCAACGCCTCCAACTGCATGGTATCAGCTTTTAAAAGAACATCGCCATTTACAAAACCATGTTTTTGAGCCACTTCGGAGAACTCCATACCGTATGGGGCATCACTCAATGCTACGTACTCGTTGCCATAGGTAAACAACAGCATGGCATATACCACCACAGCCGTTAAAAAGTTCATAAACACTCCACTTGCCATGATAATAAGGCGTTGCCAAGCGGGTTTGGCACGAAACTCCCAAGGTTGAGCCTCGCTTGCGAGTTGTTTGGTATCGAGCGACTCGTCTATCATACCCGACAACTTAACATAACCTCCAAAAGGCAACCAACCGATGCCGTATTCGGTTTCGCTGTTTTTAGGTTTAAACTTAAAAAGCGTGAAACCTGGATTAAAAAACAGGTAAAATTTTTCGACACGAACGCCAAATGCCTTGGCAGATAAGAAATGCCCTAATTCGTGCAAAATAACCATGAGCGATAACGCTCCTACAAACTGAAGTATTTGAATCATGTTTATCAACCAATTTTTTGAGCCACTTTTTCTCTGACAAGCGCATCGCAAGCAACATAATCATCGTAAGAAGGTTCTGCAACAAATGGCATGGTCATCATCGCCCATTCGATGATATCGCTCATTTGCAAGAAACCAATCTTATCGTGCAAGAAAGCGTGCACAACTACCTCGTTAGCAGCATTTAAGATGCACGGCATGTTGCCCCCTTTCTGCATCGCTTCAAAGGCAAATGCCAAGTTGCGGAAACGGTTTAAATCGGGTTTTTCGAAGGTTAGTGTGGCTATTTTTGAAAAATCGACCCTTTCGTAATTATTGGGCAAACGGTTGGGATAACCAAAAGCATATTGAATGGGCAATCGCATATCTGGCATACCTAACTGTGCCTTAACAGAGCCATCGTTAAACTGCACCATAGAATGAACAATAGACTGCGGATGCACCACAACCTCAATCTGTTCTTGGCTTACTCCAAAGAGCCATTTTGCCTCGATTACCTCAAAACCTTTGTTCATCATGCTGGCAGAGTCGATGGTAATTTTTGCCCCCATGTCCCAGTTGGGATGCTTGAGAGCATCGGCTTTGGTTACATGTGCCAATTGCTCCATGCTAAACGTACGGAAAGGACCGCCCGATGCCGTTAGCAATAGTTTTTCGATGCTTTTATCTTGCTCGCCTGCCAAACATTGAAAGATAGCAGAATGCTCCGAATCGACGGGCAAAATGGCGCTGCGGTGTTTGGCTGCCAACGAGCAGATTAGTTCGCCTGCCACCACCAAGGTCTCCTTGTTTGCCAAAGCAATGGTTTTGCCAGCCTTAACAGCTGCAATGGTCGGTCTTAAGCCGGCATAGCCTACCATCGAGGTAAGCACCATATCTACCGACGACATCGCAACCATATCGCACACCGATTGCATACCTGCAAAGACCTTTACATCGTCTATATCGGCAAGCATTTCTTGCAAGATGGTATATTTACTCTCGTCGGTAATAATGACCATATTGGGTCGATACACCCTGGCCTGTTTTGCCAATAACTCGACATTACTATGCCCTGTTATGGCAAACAACTCAAATAACGTAGGATTGGATGCAATAACGTCCAACGCCTGTGTTCCAATAGAACCTGTTGAACCTAAGATGGCTATTTTTTTCATTCTAATACGATATACTTAGTTGGATCGAGCGACTGAATGCCGTTCCAAAGTTCAAAATGCAACATTCCATGAGGCGATTGTTCGTCCATCAAGGCAATTACCTCGCCCGTTTTAACAATATCGCCCGATTTTTTTAATACCATAGCGGCACCTTTATACACCGAAATATAATTTTGCGGATGCACAATTTGCACGATGTATTCTTCTTGCGGATTGTAGCCTGCATACAACACCACTCCATTAAAAACAGATAATACCATCGAACCTTTTTCGGTTTGAATATCGATACCTAAATGGTTTTTGGTTGGTTCAAAAGGCGTTGTTATCACACCATTAACCGGTTTCATAAACACGGGAGCCGCCACTCCTTGTTCTGTACTCGTAGCCGATAGGTTGTATTGTTCTGCCTGCTCAAAGGAGGCACAAAATTCTTTTTCTTTTTCGGATTTTTCGAGCAATTGTTCGTCTCTTTCGTGCGCCAAAACCGATACCGATTGTACGGTAGTATCGATGGCGATATTACCCATTACTACATCCCTAAACGTATTGATATAGGCTTGACGCAAGCTTACCTCGTTGGTTAGCGAATCGACCACAATAGCCTGGCGCACCACTTCTTTTCGCAATCCAACATCTACATTCTCGGGCAACAAATTGCGCAAGGGTGTAAACAAAATAAGCGAAGAGAAAATAACCAATACCACCAACAACGACAATGCCATCCAAAAGAAAAAACGCAACACAGATATACGCAGATGCAACAACTCTTCTAACGTATTTTCGTTTAGAACAGACACTTTGTATTTCATGCGAATTCGCTGAAAGAATCCCAAATGATTACCTCTATTCATAGTCCTTTAATAAACTCTACGAAGATAATGCAAAAAAAATAAATTTACTTGATTTTTGGTATATAAAAAAATAGCGTTATCTTTGCAAACGCTTTAAGCAGGGCTCATAGCTCAGTCGGTTAGAGCATCGGACTCATAACCCGCAGGTCCTTGGTTCAAGTCCAAGTGGGCCCACCTAAAACCGCTAACAGAAAGTTAGCGGTTTTTGTTTTTAAAATTTGAGCATTTTCGTTGGTAAATCATGATTATTGTGTATATTCGCAGTCATTATGAAAGTTATCACAAATTTTAGAAACCTCGAAGCAAAACAATCGGCGGTAGCCATTGGTTTTTTTGACGGAGTGCACAAAGGACACGCCAGTTTGCTTCAAACATTGGTGCAAAAAGCCCACGAAAGAGGCTTGCAGTCGGTTGTTATTACCTTCTCTAAACATCCACGCGAAATTTTGGGTGCCAACTACGTTCCCAAATTGCTTACCATCAAAGACGAACGTACCGAACTTTTAGAAAAGATTGGCATCGATCTTTGTATCGTTTTGGATGCAGACAAAGACTTATTCGACCTATCGTCCAAATATTTTATGCAACACTATTTGGTTGAAAAACTAAACACCAAATATTTGCTAATCGGACACGATCACCACTTTGGCAACGACCGCGAAAACGGTTTTAGTTACTACAAACAATTGGGCGATGCCATGGGCGTAGAAGTGGAGCAAGCTGCTGCAATCCAAGTAAATAATTTCAATGTCAGCTCGTCTATGGTGCGCAAAGCTTTGTTAGACGGCCAAGTTAAACAAGCTGGCAATTATTTGGGATACTCGTACTTTATCAACGGAACGGTTGTTTCGGGACAAAAAGTGGGTAGAACCATTGGATTCCCAACGGCTAACGTTGCCATTAACGACGTACACAAACTACTACCCAAACACGGTGTATATGCTGTTCGCGTAAAATTAAACGACGACGAAACCATTTACAACGGCATGTTGTACATTGGCGAGCGTCCTACCTTTGTAACCCACTCGGTTGCCAAAAGCATCGAGGTACACTTGTTTAATTTTACCGACGATATTTACCACCGTCGCATTCACGTTGAGTTTTTGGAATACGTACGCGACGAAGCCCACTTTGACACACCTGATAGTTTGGCTCGTCAATTGCAACAAGACAAAATCGAATTGGAAACTTGGTTTAGAGAACAAAACTTTTAAATCATCCTACCATACAAAAAAAGGGCTGACCTCTGGGTCAGCCCTTTCTGCTTTGCATCTATTACCTTGCTAACATGGCCCGCAATTTGGGCGCCTTTTTATCGAATACCCTTCCTAAATTAAACTGGGCAATAATTTGTTGTTGACAATTGAACTTGCCCTCCTCTGTTACATCTATGGTAAAAGCACCATGTACATTAACAAATCGGTTGTTGAAGATATACACCAAAATATCAGTTCGGTTGTAAATGTTTGCCCGATACCAAGGATCTCCCTGGTTAAGCACTGCACCATATCGGCTATACAACGGGAACATATTATCGCCGATATAGAGTGTATTTTTTAGACCTACGTATTTCCAACGAGCAAAGAGTTCGATACAGCCACCATGCGTAAAGTAATTTTCATCGCGATTGCGGTCGCGCTGTATTCCAAATAGGTAACCTGCTCGCAACGACAACGTATCCATGGGTGTGTAAGAGGTAAAATCCAAACCAATATAAGGATTAACCAAATAATCGTCGCACACGCCATAATTTTTGGTTTTGCTATTTGCCAGATGGTTAATCATTGCCATACCACCTATATTAAACCATTTACGTTGGTAACGTCCACTAATTACCACACGAAAAGCTTCGCGCGTAGAATCGCCATACATACCCCGCCAATCTGCTAACACACTGGCAAAACCTTTTTCGCTACGATATTGGAACAAAGCCCCTTGAATATTGGCACACTGGTATGCCAACGAATCGTACCACAGATAAGTAGGCATATCCTCAATAAGGTGCGTATAAGGAACAAATCCCAAGTTTACATCAAAGCCTTTAACTTGCAAACGATAATAGGCAGTAGGACGAAACTCTGCTCGCGCGTAATCGGTGCCGATAGGTTGGTTGTATGCCACACCCACCATAACACGATGGCTAACTTTACCAGAGTCCTCTTGAATTGAAACACCTACCTCGGGTGCCAAACGCACACCAAATTGCGTAAAATCGTGCTGGTATTTGGTTTGACTAAACTCACGGTTATCAAAGTAGAACAAAAAGTCTGCGTCGTATGCAAACTTTACAGAGGTTGATTTCTCTTGTGCAACCAATGGATGGAGGCAAAAAAGAAACATCAAACTATATAGAGCCCAAAATTTTTTCATGCTATTATCGAATAAACAGCATTTCGCGGTATTTGGGTAGGCTCCACAAATCGTCATCTACAATGAGTTCCAATTCGTCGGCATGATAACGAATGGTATCGAAATAAGGGAGCACAGTGCTTTCGTATGCCAAGGCTTTTTCGCGCTCGCTTTCTATTTTATTGGCCGTTTTGCGAGCAGCTACCATTTTTTGTACAGCAAGGGTAATTTGCGAAATGTGATTAGCCAAACGCTCTATCAAATCTTTGTTGTGTTTGCTCAGTTCGGCAGCCAACTCCGGGCTATATACTTGTTGCATTTTATAGACATTATCCAGCAACATCGATTGGTAGCGAGTAGCCACAGGAATGATGTGATTAAGCGACAAATCGCCCAAAATACGGGCTTCGATTTGTATCTTTTTGGTATAGGTATCCCATTTTACCTCGTTGCGCGCTTCTAACTCTTTTTCGGTAAATACGCCCGTACGAGCAAAAAGTTGCACACTCTGCTCGGCGGTATAGGAATCGTAAATAAGGGGTACACTGTTTTCGCAATCCAAACCACGTGCCTTAGCCTCTTGTTTCCAGGCGTCGCTATAGCCATTGCCATCAAAACGAATGGCTTTAGAGGTTTTGATGTATGCTTTTAATACCTCGAAGATAGCACTTTGTGTGGTTTGACCTTGTGCTATTTTATCATCGACAGATGCCTTGAACTCGGCAAGTTGATCTGCCATAACAGCATTAAGGGCAATCATAGCCGATGCACAGTTTGCCGACGAACCTACCGCTCTAAACTCAAAGCGATTGCCTGTAAAAGCAAAAGGAGAGGTGCGGTTGCGGTCGGTATTATCCAGCAAAACTTCGGGGATATGTGCCACACCCAAGTGCATTTTTTTCTTGTCATCCAACAAGATAGCCTCGTCGCTACTGCTGTTTTCTAATTTATCCAAAACAGCACTCAATTGAGAGCCCAAGAAAGCCGATATAATAGCAGGAGGAGCCTCGTTTGCTCCCAAACGATGTGCATTTTGTGCTGTCATGATAGACGCTTTTAGCAATGCATTGTTTTTATACACTGCCATAAGGGCATTTACCAAGAAGGTAATAAACTGCAAGTTTTCGGCAGGGGTTTTACCCGGAGTAAACAAGCCTACACCCGTATCGGTACCCAGCGACCAATTGCAATGTTTGCCCGAACCATTGATGCCTGCAAATGGTTTTTCGTGCAAAAGCACACGGAAACCATGCTTACGGGCAATGCGGTTCATAATCGACATCATGAGCAAGTTTTGGTCGATAGCCAAGTTCATTTCGCCAAAAATAGGCGCAATTTCAAATTGGTTAGGTGCCACCTCGTTGTGACGTGTTTTGCAAGGAATGGCATATTTGTAGGCTTCGTATTCTAACTCTTTCATAAAAGCCTGAACACGAGCGGGAATTGCACCAAAATAATGGTCCTCTAATTGTTGGTTTTTAGCCGACTCGTGACCCAACAAGGTTCGACCGGTCAAAAGCAAGTCGGGACGAGCGGCATACAAACCTTCGTCCACCAAAAAATATTCTTGTTCCCAACCCAAAAAGGTGGTCACGTTTTTTACCGATGCGTCAAAATATTGGCAAACGGCTTTGGCTGCTGTATTAACTGCATGGATAGACTTTAACAAAGGCGTTTTGTAGTCGAGTGCCTCGCCCGTATAGGAGACAAACACCGTAGGGATACACAACGTATCATCTACCACAAAGGCAGGAGACGAAGGATCCCACGCTGTATAACCACGTGCCTCGAACGTATTGCGAATACCGCCATTAGGGAAACTCGAAGCATCGGGTTCTTGTTGGATCAAGATTTTGCCCGAGAATTTTTCGATAATTTCGCCACCAGGAGCACCATCGTATTCGATAAACGAGTCGTGTTTTTCGGCGGTACCTTCGGTAAGGGGTTGAAACCAATGGGTATAGTGGGTAGCACCCATATCCATTGCCCATTTTTTCATCCCTTCGGCTACATCGTCTGCAATTTCACGACCCAAGGGTTCGCCATTATCAATAGAAGCACAAATTTGCTGCATTACCTGCTTTGACAAATACTGTGCCATTTGTTTGCGGCCAAATACGTTTTTGCCATAGTAAGTAGATGTTGCCACGTCTTGTGGCGTTACAGCAAGGGGCTTTTTCTTGAATGCCTCGCTTACCACTTGGAATCTTAGGTTGCTCATATATGTGATTATAGATTGTAAACCGCAAAGATAGACATTCTTGTATTAACGTGCAACAATCAAAACCTCGTTTGACTGTTTAGTGCTCAATACATATTTAATGTCGCTACTTTGGTATATTTTAATAGTTTTACCTAATTTTTCTAATATTCCTACCAATTCGTTAATTGTAGGAATCCCATCAGACCTGTATGAGATAGCCATTGTTGCATGACTAAATTGCGTAAAGAGTTTTTCAAATGCCTGAAAGATGGTTCTTGAGTCATTCCATACATTGGGCTGACGGAACAAACGAAGATGTTTGCTATTATAATCAATTTTTTTACCCCAATTATCGTAGTCCACTAATCCATTAAGAAAATGGTAAAAATCCGCATAATCTACACCTGCGCCTTTGTTATTTAAATAGGGAGTATCTATATAAACAAAATCAAATGTAGGTTCTATACTAAAAGCATTGCAATTGGTAGAACAACATATTTCATCATTATCAAAGACTGCGTTGTTTGCTTCCTCAACAAATCTCTTAAAATGGACCTCAAATGGAGTATCCCAAGTCCTTTTGTTTCCAAAACTTCGTTCTACATCTTGTAATCGAACGTATAAATTACGTCGGTGAAAAAGGTTGTATGGTCTTTTGATTATGCAGGATTGGAATAATGCAAAATAAGCTATAGCCTGTTTATATACATCATCCATATGGCGAATATTAGTAGAAACAATATCTAACCAGCAATTTTCTTGGTCTGTAAAATAAATATCTTTAAAAGTGCGCTCTATAAAATTAGGATATACTATATCATTATGCTTTGTTAATAAATCATCTATCTCATAATCATCTACGTAAGTATTTTTATTTTCAATAAGAGCCTTGCCTATAATATAGTTAAAAGGCAGAATATCATTGTATGTTACTTGTTTATGTTCCTTTTTTAGGCGATACGAAACACTTCCAGTGCCTCCAAAAGCATCTAATGCAGAATGGAAAGGGATGTCTTTTATGCAATCCCAAATCCAGTCCGCAAATCTTTGCTTACTTCCTTGATAACGAGTGGAAGGAAATTTAGCTACAGTGGGAATATATTCTGTAAAAAGTGATAACTGCAACGCCATTAGTCAATGTGTTTGAATTGCTTATATTCTTTCAGATTGCTATAATATGGTTTGGGTAATTCTGCCTTTTTAGCCATATCTATAGTTAAATAATACATCCAATAGTCATTAAATATCTCTTCGCTTAGATTAGCAAAAGTTCCATTACCATTTACTAAATCTTCTATCTTGCTAACTGAACCAATATTTTTTGTATTACCACTTCCTGGTCTATCTATGGCTATTCTCCATTTCTCCTGAACAAAAAATTGGAAATTCTTTATTACAGATACAATGTCATCTAAATTCTCTAAAGTATATATTTTTCGTTCATCAACACCTGATACTGTGTCATAGATCACACCTAAAACTATATGTGCTTTATATTCGTTGTATGGATGAGTTATATTTTTTGTACTTTGCCTATCGCGAAAATAGCCTGTAAAAGCTCCAAGTGTCATGCCATTTATATGAGCTGTATCTTTTCTATAACTACTCTTTAAATCTACTGCAAACAAATTACCTTCCTTATCTTTAAAAGTAATATCAGGGTAATAATTTTGCTCTTTTGTCAATTCTACTTCCAATTCATTCCTGGATGCAAACTCCATAATTTTTGGGAAAAGATATAATTCTATAATCTTAGATATAACTTTAGTATCCGAGGAGATGGTGTAGATATTTTTACAAATATCAATAAAGCCTTTAACAACCCAGTCTCCATCTTTGGTACTAATAAGTTTATCAAAACCACTAACAGACTTACGCAATAATTTAATGAATGTATCCTTATTCATAAACAATAATAGGTATTCTTATAAGTGCAAAAATACTTATATTTACCGAAAAATACAAGTATTGCTAGGGTGGACATTTTTGAAGATTGAAGAAACAAAAAAGCAACCCGATTGGGTTGCTAAGGTTGCGGAGAGCGGGATCGAACCACTGACCTCTGGGTTATGAGCCCAGCGAGCTACCACTGCTCCACTCCGCGATGTGTTGCCTCACGAGGATTCGAACCTCGACAGGCAGAACCAAAATCTGTAGTGCTACCATTACACCATGAGGCAATCGCTTGGTTTGCGACTGCAAAGGTAATGCATTTTTTTTAACCGCCAAAGGTTTTATAAAAAAAATCTCGCAAACGCGAGATTTTTTTGACGAATTTTGCGAGTAAGTGAGAGCAGAACAAATTTATTTGTTATGCCGAGCGGGAGCAAAATCATGAGGGCGTAGCCCGAATAATCGATAATAAAGGGTTATTTATTACGCAAATTTCAATAAGAAATAGTTCTTTTTGCCTTTTTGTACCAACAAGAACTTGTCGTTCAAAAGCATATCGGCAGTAAGAACAGCTTCGAGGTCGCTGCATTTTTCTTTGTTGACCGCAAAACCACCGTTTTGAATCAACTTACGCATTTCGCCTTTCGAAGCAAATACCGCTGCTTTTTCGGTTAGTACTTCCATCAATTTTGCTCCAATAACCTCTTTGCTTACTTCAAATTGAGGCACACCATCAAAAACAGCAAGCAAGGTATCATCGTCTAATTTTTTAAGCGAATCGGAAGTAGCATTACCAAACAAAATGTTAGATGCTTCTACCGCCATTTCGTAATCTTGCTCGGAGTGTACCATGATGGTAATTTCCTTTGCCAAACGTTTTTGCAACAAACGCAAGTGAGGTGCTTCGGCGTGTTGTGCTGCCAATTCTTCTACCTCTTGACGGCTCAAGAACGTAAAGATCTTGATGTATTTTTCGGCATCCGCATCGCTAACATTCAACCAGAATTGGTAGAACTTATAGGGCGATGTATATTTAGGCGACAACCATACGTTACCACTTTCGGTTTTACCAAATTTACCACCATCGGCTTTGGTAATAAGCGGACAAGTAAGCGCAAATGCCTCGCCACCTAATTTACGACGGATAAGCTCCGAACCTGTAGTAATATTACCCCATTGATCCGAACCACCCAATTGCAAACGGCAGTTTTTAGTTTCGTATAGATGCAAAAAGTCAAAACCTTGTACCAATTGGTAGGTAAATTCGGTAAACGACATGCCCACGCTCGACTCGGCAGAAAGACGTTTCTTTACCGAATCTTTTGCCATCATGTAGTTAACGGTGATGTGTTTACCAATATCGCGAATAAATCCCAAGAAAGAGAAATCTTTCATCCAATCGTAGTTGTTTACCATCTCGGCAGCATTGGGCGCATCGCTATCAAAATCCAAAAATTTAGACAATTGCTCTTTGATGCAAGCTTGGTTGTGACGAAGGGTTGCCTCATCCAACAAGTTACGTTCGGCACTTTTGCCCGATGGGTCGCCAATCATACCCGTAGCACCGCCTACCAACGCCAAAGGTTTATGACCGCAACGTTGAAAGTGACGCAACATCATAACACCTACCAAGTGACCAATGTGCAACGAGTCGGCTGTGGGGTCAATACCCAAATATGCCGTTGTCATTTCTTTTGCCAATTGTTCTTCGGTTCCAGGCATCATGGAGTGAATCATGCCCCTCCATGTCAATTCTTCAATAAAATTCATTATCGTTTTGCTTTAAAAAAATCTTTCATCAGTTGAGCGCACTCCTCTTGCATTACACCTGCCACCACCTCGGTTTTGGGATGCAAAGAAGTAGGCGCCTTTACGGTAAATCCGTATTTTTCTTCGCTCGCTCCATACACCAATCGGGCTATTTTTGCCCAATACATAGCACCTGCACACATAACACAAGGTTCTACAGTTACGTAGAGCGTACACTCGGGTAAATATTTAGCACCTAACTCGTTCATAGCCGCCGTTAGCGCCATCATCTCGGCATGTGCCGTGGCATCGTTTAGGGTTTCGGTTAGGTTATGCCCTCTGCCTATGATACGCCCACCTACCACAGCTACCGCGCCAACGGGAACTTCGTCGGCATCGAAGGCTTTTTTTGCCTCAATCAAGGCTTGTTTCATGTAATACGTATCGTCCATGATTAGAAAAGCGTAGGTGCGTCTTCGTCAAATTGCTTTAAGATAGCTCTGATAAGCGTTTCGCGGTAAAAACGCGATTTATTTTGAACCTTGTAGCGACTCACATAGCGGTTTACAGCATCCATCTCTTTGTCGTTGAGCAAAAAGGATATACGGTGTGTTCGCACCAATTTTTCGCGTTGTTTGAGTACTATTTGAGTCTTTTTCTTTGCCATAAAGGTTGCAAAGCGCTTAGTTTATACTATCTTTGCGCAACAAAAGTACACATTTTTTACCTAATAACGAAATGCCTATAAGCATTTTAGGTTTTTTAAGTACCCATCTTATTTTTACAAGAAAACGCACATGAATTCTGCTTACACTTTAGGACAGAACGGCGAACAAGTTGCAGTCTTATACCTGCAACAACAAGGCTACACCATTCGCCACCTTAATTGGCGACACCACCACATCGAGCTCGACATTGTAGCCGAAACGCCCCAACACTTGGTTATCATCGAAGTTAAAACCCGAAGCGATGTTGTTTTTAACAGACCCTGGCAAGCGGTTAATTATGCCAAAATAAGGCACATTGTGCGTGCAGCACATGCTTACGTACTGCAACATCAAGTTAATAAGGAAGTTAGGTTTGATATTATATCGGTTGTTTCGACACCCGATGGCACAAACGTAGAGCACCTGCAAGATGCCTTTGTGCCACCGGTAGAAACACGTTAGAAACTAAAGGTCACCCCTGCCATGGCATTGATACCAAAGCTGCGGTAGCCATAATAAACATCCGATTGGATGTTTGCTAAGTTTTTGCCTTCGACAAATACACTAAGCCAGTCCAATGCTTTGTACGATGCCCACACGTTTACATCGTGCAAATCGTTCATGGCAACCGATTTGTCTGCCACTTGTGCCATGCGACCGCCTAAATATTGGTAAGAAGCACCCACTTGCCATTTTTCCAAAAACTCGTAGGTACCTTTAAAGCCAATCTCCCAGGTGGGCTTTTGCCATGCGTAGGCTTGCTGGCTAACGCCCCATAGGTTGTAGTTAGCATTTACCGACAAATCCAATCCTTTTACGTAGTCAAAATGCAAGCCTGCACCCACCGAAATGTTGTGAGTGGTGGGCTCGTAAACCACGTCGAAAGTATTGGTATAGTAGTCTGTTTCCATTACTTGGGTAGATGGATTAAGGGTTTGATGCAAGTGATTTACGTAATAATATTGGTTGAGGATAATGCGGTAGGACGCATTTACATCAAACAACAAACCACGCATGATGCGAATTTTCAAACCCAAATCTACATCAAAGGGGGTGTA
>CALDQH010000100.1 GCA_937911935.1 uncultured Bacteroidales bacterium
CAAACGCAAACCTGGAGTGGTTTTACGGGTATCCAACACTTGGGTTTTGAGTCCTTCTAAACACTTAGCATATTTGCGGGTAACCGTAGCCACACCACTCATGCGTTGCATGATGTTAAGCATAAGGCGTTCGGTTTGCAAAAGCGATAAAACCTTGCCTTCTACTTCGAAAGCCACATCACCTGGTTTAACCTCTGCGCCGTCGTTAATAAATACATTGATTTTCAACTCGGGGTCGAAGGCATGAAAAATACGTTTTGCTACCTCAACACCTGCCAAAACACCTGTATCTTTGATAATAAGGCGAGACTTACCCACTGCGGTTGCAGGAATACAAGATAAAGAGGTATGATCACCATCGCCAATATCTTCTGCAAACCAATACTTAATTAAATCGTCCAATTGATCATTCAATGACTTCATCGATTCTAAATTGTCTTATTAAATTATTATCACCCTCGGCACGTTCCAAGGCATATATTCTAAATCTTTTTTGGCTAACCGATACTGCCGTCATGATGTAAAATCCGGCATTCGATTTTTTCCCACTGTGCATAATCACGCAATTTTTAATGGGGTTCTCGCCTAAAAACTGACTCAACACATCCACCACTTGCGCCGACGAACAAACCACACTAACGCCCATCACAGAAATTTCCGTTTGGTCAGAAAAGCACATCTCAATCTGGCTTGCGGCATTGGAAATCATAGCACTTTGCAATTGCTCGCCCAACGACTTTGCACTCAAGGCAGGACTAACACTGCCCATCAAGCACCCCAAAGCTACAATCCATTTGTTACGTGATTTCATGCAATTTGATTTTTTGTCGAAATATTACGACCTTTGCACCATGCAAAGCGTGGAAGGATGCAAATCCTATCCTCTACAAAGATAAAGATTTTTATGAGAATTACACTGCTTGTAGTAGGAAAAACAACCGACAACAATATTAACCTACTAATAAACAACTATTTAGAACGATTAAAATTTTATACCGACTTTAGTATCCAGGTTATTCCAGAACTAAAGAACGCCAAAAATTTACGTTTCGAAGAACAAAAGGAGAAAGAAGGCGAACTCATCTTAAAACAAGTAGAAGATGCCGACGAAGTTATCTTATTGGACGAAAAAGGAAAGGAATATACCTCGGTAGAATTTTCTGAGCAGGTAAACAAACGCGCCATCGCCGGAAAACGCAAGGTTTATTTTGTAGTAGGAGGTCCTTATGGTTTTTCGCAAAAAGTATATAACAGAGCCAACAGTTTAATTTCGTTTTCGAAGATGACTTTTTCTCACCAAATGATTCGACTCTTTTTTGTCGAACAACTTTATCGCGCCATGACCATCATCAAGGGCGAGCCATATCATCATCAATAGACTGATTGACAAAAACTTTTGCAACAGCATCGGGCAAAAGATCCGACACATCCATGCCTGCATCGGTAAGTTGACGCACTTGTGTAGATGAAACATCGTGCAAGGGGACATCCTGCAACAAACACATGGTAGGATAACGTTTGATTATCTCGGTAATATCCACTCCTGGTCGAGGATAAACCATAATATCTACTCGTTCTAAAATTTCTTCGGCATTTTTCCAAGCCGAAAAGCCCAACACATTGTCCGCACCCATAATCAACGAGAAGCGAAGGTTTGGAAACTTATCGGACAAAAAACGAAGGGTATCGATGGTATAGGAAGGTTGAGGCAAAAAGAATTCTGCATTACAAGCCATAATGCCAGGAATATCTTCTACAGCCATTTGGACCCAATTAAAGCGCTCCTCGTTTGGGTACAACGTTTGGTTAATTTTAAACGGATTTTGAGGAGAGACCACCATCCAGACTTCATCCACTTCGGTATGTTGCAATATCCAATGCGCCAGCGACACATGACCTTTGTGCACCGGATTGAACGAACCGAAATACAAACCTACTTTTTGCACCGAGTCATCTACCTTAGCGGGACAAAAATGCTTGGACGATAGTTTTGGTTTCTTGTATGGCCTTTTCCAAATCTTCATTGACTATGATGTAATCGTATTGGGAAGCAAACGACATTTCGTAAGTGGCTTTTTGCAAGCGTTGTTCGATAACCTCGGGCGTATCGGTGCCACGTCCTTGCAAACGACGACGCAACTCCTCTACACTGGGAGGCTGAATAAACAAGGTTAACGCCTGACTGCCGTACATTTTTTTAATATTCAAACCGCCTTTTACATCCACATCAAAAACCGTGGCTTTGCCTTTGGTGGCAATGCGCTCAATTTCGGATTTTAGCGTGCCGTAAAAACGGTTTTCATATACTTCTTCGAATTCAACAAAAGCATCTTCGGCTATTTTTTGTTTAAATTCATCGGGCGATAAAAAATAATACTCTACTCCGTTTTGTTCTGCTCCACGAGGCGCACGCGATGTGGCAGATATAGAAAATTCCATATCCAACCCATCTGCCAACAAACGGTTGATGATGGTACTTTTACCCGAGCCCGATGGCGCCGAAAAGATAATCAGTTTTGGATTATAAGACATTGAGTACTTGTTCTTTAATTTGTTCTAACTCGTCTTTCATTTTTACCACAATGATTTGCAACTCGCTGTGGTTAGCTTTGGAACCAAGTGTATTGATTTCGCGCCCCATTTCTTGGGCAATAAAACCCAACTTTTTGCCTGCCATGGATTCTTTTTCCATGGTTTCTACAAAATAGTTTAGGTGATTGTTTAAGCGTTGTTTTTCTTCGCTGACATCTAATTTTTCGATGTAAAAAATCAATTCTTGTTCCAAACGATTGGCATCGTACGTAATTTTATCGTCCAACGCACGTAGGTTTTCTTCTAAACGAGCACGAATTTTATCGATGCGAGCCGTTTCGTATTGAGACACTTGTGCCAACAAGGCTCTGATGTTGTCTATTTTTTGCATAAAAAAGGCTTGCAAACCTTTGCCCTCTTGAGTACGAAAAGCCGAAAATGCTTCGACAGCTTGATCAATAACTTTCGCTGCTTCTGTCCACTCCTCGTCGCTTAATTCTTTTTGCTCATTTTTGAGCACATCGGGCATACGCAAAAGCACCGAATACCAATCGGCAGGCTCCGCAATACCGGTTTGTTCCGAAATTTGTTTGATTTGTTGGTAATAGGCAGTTAGAATTTCGGGGTTAATGCGAGGAGTTTGCTCGCTATCAAGCGATTCCATTTGCAACGAAAAATCTACTTTACCACGACCAATTTGCGCAGCCAAACTGCTTCGAATTTCCAACTCCTTGCTACGGTAATAACCACAAATTCGGGTATTTAAATCTAACTGTTTGCTATTAAGTGACTTTACCTCAATGGTTATTTTCTTGTTTTGCACCTCTGCCACAGCCTTGCCGTAGCCCGTCATCGATTGAATCATAAAAACAAATAAAATGATTTGAATATGCGAAGATAATATTTTTTTGACGAACCGACTAATCGACGAATCGTTTTTTATCTACTAAAAATTGTGTGTTACTAAGAATTTGCGTAATTTTGTACCACTATCCAACATTATGGCAAAAATCTTACTCATCGATACTTCGACAGAGGTATGTTTGGTGGCGCTTTCTGAAAACAATCAGGTTATTGCTTCGCGCATAGACACCAACGGACAAAACCACAGCAAACTCATCGGAACTTTTGTACAAGAAGTGCTACAAGAGGCAGCCTTTACTGCGCATCAATTAGATGCAGTAGCCTTGAGTGCTGGTCCTGGCTCTTATACGGGACTACGCATCGGCACTTCGTTTGTTAAGGGTCTGTGTTTTGGGGCTAATATCAAGGTCATCACCCTGCCTACCTTGCAGGTTTTAGCACAAGAAGCCCTGCTGCAAAACACAAACATCGAAAGCAACGCCCACTTATGCCCCATGATAGACGCGCGTCGCATGGAGGTTTACACAGCTGTTTACAACAGCTCTTTGCAAGAGGTAACTGCGGCATGGCCCGAAATTGTCAGCGAGACATCGTTTCAAACCTATTTAAATCAGCCCACTTACTTTTTTGGCAATGGATCAGACAAATGCCAAAGCACCCTAACGCATGCTAATGCACATTTTATGAAGGGCATACAACCCTCGGCAAAAGCCATGATGCTATTGGCAGAGCAAGCCTTTGAGCATAAGCAATTTGCCGACACCGCTTATTTTGAACCTTTTTACTTAAAAGAGTTTATGGCTACCCTGCCAAAGAACAAAATCTTTTAATAATCGACTATGGAATACTATACCACCAAAAACAAACTTATACTTACCGAATACGGTCGCAACATTCAGCAAATGGTCGAATATGCCATGACCATACAAGACCGCGACGAACGTACCCGCTGTGTTAAAACCATCATCAACATCATGGGTAATTTGTTTCCGCACTTGCGCGATGTAAACGACTTTAAGCATAAGTTATGGGATCATTTAGCCATGATGTCTAACTATCAATTAGACATCGACTACCCTTACGAAGTGGTTAAACCATCGGATTTACAAAGCAAACCCGACAAAATTCCGTACCCCAATCGCAATATCAAAGATAGACATTACGGCAATAACCTACCCAAATTTGTACATGCCGCTTGCCATTTAGACAATCCCGATCACGAGGAAAAATTAATCAGCATCTTGGCTAACCAAATGAAAAAGTACTTTGTTACTTGGAACAAAGACTCGGTAGAAGACCAAAAAATCTTTGACGACATTACAGCCATGACCAACGGCAAATTCAACCTAAACCAACAAAGCGTAAAACTAAAAGAGTCCAAGGAGTTTGTAGCACCAACTGGCAAAAAGAAACAAAATTGGAACGGCTATAAAAACAATAAAAAATAGGCAGTACGTATGGCATCATTCGAAATTACAGGTGGCAAAAAATTAGAGGGTCAAATTACACCACAAGGAGCCAAAAACGAGGCTCTACAGGTTATTTGTGCATGTCTTTTAACCCAAGACGAAGTTAGGATAAACAACGTACCTCAAATAGCCGATGTACTTAACCTCATCAGCCTCCTCAAACAAATGGGGGTAAAAGTAACCCAAAACGACTCGCATAGTTACACATTTCAGGCGCAGTCGGTTAATTTGGATTACCTAATGGATGCCGATTATTACAAACGCTGCACTTCGTTACGCGGATCGGTTATGCTTATCGGACCCATGCTATCACGCTTTAAACGTGCCATACTTCCTCAACCTGGTGGCGATAAAATTGGCCGCCGTCACTTGGACACCCACTTCGATGGGCTTTGCCGTTTGGGAGCCTCTTTCTGCTACAATGCCGACCAACGTTTATACCAAGTGGATGCCAAAGAACTCAACGGTTGTTTTATGCTATTAGATGAGGCATCTGTTACCGGTACTGCCAACATCGTAATGGCTGCTGTATTGGCAAAAGGAACAACCACCATCTACAACGCAGCCTGCGAGCCCTACCTACAACAACTTTGTAGCATGCTAAACCGCATGGGTGCTAACATTAGCGGCATCGGTTCAAACCTGCTTCGCATAACGGGTGTTGAGAGCCTACACGGCTGTTGCCACACCATCCTACCCGACATGATTGAGGTGGGCAGTTTTATCGGCATGGCAGCCATGACTGGTTCGGAGATTTTAATTAAAAATGTATCCGCACCCAACCCCGACGACGATTTGTTTATGGGCAATTCGCTTGTTCGCAATTTGGGTATCATTCCGCAAAGTTTCCGAAAATTAGGAATCGAAGTCATCGAACAAGGCAACGATTTGCTTATTCCTGCTCAAGATCAATTTACCATTCAATCCTACATAGATGGCAGCATCCTAACCATTGCCGATGCACCATGGCCCGGCTTAACCCCCGACCTAATCAGCGTACTTTTGGTGGTTGCCACCAAAGCAAAAGGCAGTGTACTGATACACCAAAAAATGTTTGAAAGCCGTCTTTTCTTTGTCGATAAACTCATTGACATGGGGGCTCAAATCATCCTATGTGATCCTCACCGAGCCAGCATTATTGGTATGGGCGAGCATTTCCACTTACGCCCCGCCGTTATGACTTCGCCCGACATCCGAGCAGGCATAGCCCTACTCATTGCTGCACTCAGCGCCGATGGCAAAAGCATTATTCATAACATCGAACAAATCGACAGAGGATACGAAAACATTGACCAGCGTTTACGCTCGTTAAATGCAGACATCAAAAGAATTGGATAAAGGATTATTTTAATCCTTTTAAGATGAAGTTGGCGATGTATTCGCGACGTTGCTGCATACGTTCTGCTATCGACTCTTTGGTATAAGGAGCTTCCAGGCCACGTAAAGAGTAGAAAATAATGGTTGATGCCATCTCAATATCCATATCAATAAACGAACCTTGTTTAACGCCTTCGGTAAGAATCTGACGCAACATGCGCAACTCTTGTACATCGGCACGCAAACGCACCTGCTGAACTTCTTTTATGTCGTTAAAAAAGTCGGCTTGCAGCGTTCCGTTGTTGTGGATAATTTGATCGATGGTCGATAAATGGGTGTAGATAAATTCGATCAGTTTTTCTTCGGGCAATAGGTTTCTGTTCATCAGTTGTTTTAAACGCACCAAAAGTACATCCAACTCCTGTGCTACCACAGCCTCGTACACTTCTTCTTTGCTTTTAAAGTAGGTATAAAGCGTTCTTCTGCCCTTATTAGAAGCCTCGGCAATATCGTTCATGGTAGTACGTTTTACACCCAATTGTGCAAAAACATCACGTGCCGCATTGATCAATAATTGTCGTGTTTTCCCCATACAAAGCCCTTTTTATGTAGCTAATGCCACAAAAGTACACATAATTTTACGAAAACGCAATTTTTATTGACGATTCGTTTGGTGGTTTCATCCAAACAAGCTATCAATTTCTCCTATATTATTTATTTTTTGTTACTTTTGCTTTTGGACAAATTTTATCTCAAGAAGTTTTAGATATTC
>CALDQH010000101.1 GCA_937911935.1 uncultured Bacteroidales bacterium
CACTGGATTACTCCTTTCGCGCCCGAACCAGCAGCATCATGGGCCTGCGCATCTCGTCCGGCATGACGGCGCGCCACTCCTCCGGCGGCATGGCTTCCGTCACCGCATCGATGCGGAAGCCTGCGTCGAGCAACGCCTTTTTAATCTCTTCAATCTGCTCGAAATTACGTGTCTCCATATTTATGCGTAGGAAGCATCCATTGATGTCCATTGTAGCATTTGCACGCTCGTGGTGCACGCCTATTACGTTTCCGCCCTTCTCGGCGATGATTCTCGAAATGTTCAGCAGCTGTCCGGGCTTGTCGATGAGCTCCACAGTGAGCATATACGAACGTCCCGATGTCAGCAATCCTCTCTTTATTACTCTGTCGAGGATGTTCACGTCAATGTTTCCACCCGAAACGAGGCAGATGGTGTTCTTGCCCTTGATGGGTACCTTGTCGAACATTGCTGCTGCGACTGCAACCGCGCCTGCACCCTCGGCGATGAGCTTATACTGCTCGATGAGTGTGAGGATGGCCGAAGAGACTTCGTCGTCGGTAACGGTAACAATGTCGTCGACATATTTGTTGCAAAGCTCAAAGGTGTTTACGCCCGGCTCTTTCACTGCAATACCGTCGGCGATGGTAGAAACCTCTGAAAGGCGCTCAATCTTTCCACTGTGGATGGAGCGGAACATGCTGGGTGCGCCGCTCGACTGAACACCGTATATCTTGATGTTGGGGTTCAGCGACTTTATGGCGTATGCAACACCCGAAATGAGTCCGCCGCCGCCGATGGGCACGATTACTGCGTCAATGTCTTTCAGCTGGTTGATGAGTTCAAGGCCGATGGTTCCCTGTCCGGCAATGACGTCTACGTCGAAGGGGTGGATGAATGTGTATCCCTTCTCCTCTTTCAACTGCAGTGCCTTCTGGAAGGCGTCGTCATACACGCCCTCGACCATGCAGATTTCAGCTCCGTAGCTGCGTGTGGCCTCGACCTTTGAGATTGGTGCGCAGTCGGGCAGGCAGATGATGCTGCCGATGCCGTTCTTTGCCGCTCCCAATGCCACGCCCTGTGCGTGGTTTCCGGCCGAGCAGGCAACTACGCCTCTGGCCTTCTCTTCGTCCGAGAGCTGCGAGATTTTGTAGTACGAGCCGCGAATCTTGAACGAGCCTGTAAGCTGAAGGTTCTCGGGCTTCAAGAAAATCTTACTTTCGGGGTTGATCTTGGGGGCATTTATAAGGTCGGTGCGTCGTATAACATTTTTCAGCACATACGATGCGTGGTAAATTCTGTCAAGCGTAAGCATTTTTATATATTTGTGTAGTTATGATAATATCCGAGAGCGCAAAAATACAACATTTTACCATTGTAACAAAATTTGCGCGGTACACTTCTGTCACTGCATCTATCACATAATGGGAAATAGCACAAAAACAGCTACATCCCACAAAGAATGTGACAGCATAATGGCAGTGAAACGTCCGGGCATCAGTCGATACAACAATCCCCATGCAATGCCGCACACCATTGCCGCCATTATAAGCATGAAGTTCATCGAACCAATATGTACAAGTGTATAAATTGCAGTTGCAACAATAAAGCCCATGTTTGCGCCCCACCGTTGCGACAGCGTACGTTGCACATATCCACGCCAAAAAATCTCTTCGGCAGGGCCTATGATAAACAACAGTAGCAACGACAAAATCCATGGATTTTCGCCGTCTTTCATGCCATAAATTAGGTTTACTTGTGGGCGAGCAAAATCAAACATCAACGACGAGAGTTTATCGCCTATCCAAAATACGCCCCACAGTGCCACGGCAATGCCTATGCCCAATAAGATGTCCACCCACCCCATACGAATGCCTTTAAGGCTGGTTTTGTCAGCCCACAGCGAATACGTGGTGAGGATCATGCCCGAAATAGTCATGGTTATCCAAAAATTGACATGGGGCGCAGTCCAGGGCGAAAACATAATCCCCCATAGCACGGTGGCAATGCCAATGCCCATTACAGGTTTTATCCAGGTAGACACTTGACGCATCGTTATTAAGCAATAAATTTAGACACGATTAATGCAATAGATAAAACTACCGAGAATGCCATTTGAAGTTGAGCTGCTTGCATATCTAACATGGCAATGGCATTGATATCTTGATAGCCTTTTAACATGGTTTTTGCACATTTTATAGCCATAGGCACGGTAAGTAACACCAACACCGTTGGCCACGCAAAAACACCCATTATCACACAAGCCAGAATCCAGATATAAGGGAAAGTAACCTCAAAAGCATACAACCACGCTGCACTCTTTTTACCCATGCACATGGCCATGGTAACAATACCTGCACGTTTGTCGGTATTCATATCGCGTGTATTGTTGGCATGCAAAATGCCATCGGTAATAAGCCCAACAGGCAATGCAATGTAAAGCACACTCCAATCGATCATACCTGTAATGGCATACGATGTACCAATGGTAGGCAAAAACGCAAAGGTCATAAGAATATCCAAATCGCCCAAAGCGTTGTATTTAAGCAGCGGATATAGCAACATACACACCGCACCTGCAAGGCCTATCCACAAAATAGGAAGCCCTGTACAAAGCAAAATACCTACGCCCGATAACACAGACACCACCAACATACCAATAGCAAAATTACGGATTTCGTGTGCCTGAAACTGACCACTGGTAATAGAAGTTGCTCCGAAAGTATCGGTATCATCTACTTTCTTTTTAAAATCAAAGTAATCGCTCCACAAATTGCCTGTTACATGGAACAATACCATTCCTACCAATGTCCAAACGGCCAAATACCAATTAATATCCGCTCCATTTGAAAATAAATAAGCAATGGAAACAATAATAGGCATGGCCGATGCCGGGAACGACCAAGGCCTGGTAGCGATAAACCAATCTTTAAACGTACGTTTATTCATGTTTGTTCTTTTTTTGACGGACAAAAATACAAAAAAATAAGAGGAGATGAAATTTCACCTCCTCTATATTATAATTTAGGGTTATTAAATCACCCTTTAAAACAGTTCGAATCCTTTAGGTTTATTTGAGAGAGGGATTTTTAGGCGTGCGCAGTGCGAGAAAGCGGAGTTTAGTGGACCTAAATGAGCATTTCGAGCACAAGCAACAACGACAAAAGCACCTCTCAAATGAGCCTAAATTACTTTTCGAAGCGATATGCTAGACCCAAACTCACAAACTCTTTAAATTGAATTTGTTCTTCCCAGCCTTTGCCAACGGTAGAATCGTAACGTGGATTCAACGAAACACGTGCGGTTAAGAATTTGTAAAGTTTAAAGTCGCCAACAATTTCCCAATCAACTTCGATACCTTTGTAGTCGGTATAGAAACCAAGAACACTTGATAGAGTAATGTTTTCGTTGAATTCTTGACGATAATTTACTTTGAAACTAGAACCCAAAGCGTAGGTTCTTAGTTGCGTAATACCTGCTTCAGCATCGTAGATACCTACGTGTTTGCTAATGGCAAAATCGTCACGAGTATCGTTTACGTAGATCAATTTAAAGGCGTATGGTGCAATCATTACCGATAAATCAATCTTTTTATCGGGATTGTTGTATTTGTAGTCAAAACCAATTGCTGTATTAAAATAAACAGGAGCTGCAAATGCACTAACTAATTCGTTGGTATCAATTTTATAGTTGTCGAACAAGGTGGTTGAAACATCACCTGTCCATGCTACGTTCCAACCTTTACCCAAAGCATAGCCCATTTTGGTTTCGTAGTAGGTTTTGTCGTCGGTTAAGTGGAATAAACGTCCGGCAAGGTCTTCGGTAAAGGTTGTGGTAACACCGTATTTTAGCTCTACTTTGTTATCCCAAGAAAAACCTTTATCGCCAGCATAGTTAAACCAGCCTTGCAAACCTGCTAACACAGATAGGTTGCTAACGCCACCATTATGCCAGTTGTCGGTTGCATAGTTTTGAGTTGCTTGCAACGATAAATCAACACCTTTTTTCCATTTTGAAGGTGCAGCTTCTTCTTGCGCCATTGCACATACAGCCATAAGCATGGCTACAGTCATCAAAAATAGTTTTTTCATAATTCTAATTGTCCTATAATTTGGTTTAGTGATTCTAATTTATGTCTTTTTAGGTAATCTTCGATACCATCTACCACTTTCATGGTAATTGATGGATCGATAAAGTTAGCAGTGCCTATCTCGATAGCCGATGCACCCGCCAAGAAAAATTCGATGGCATCGGTTGCATTCATAATACCACCCAATCCAACAACAGGGATATTTACCGCTTTGGCAACTTGCCATACCATGCGAAGTGCAATGGGTTTAACACAAGGACCCGACAATCCACCCGTAACAGTAGAAAGTACAGGTTTGCGTGTTTCGGCATTTATCGCCATGCCCATTAAGGTATTGATGAGCGATACCGAATCAGCGCCTTCGGCTTCGACAGCTTTAGCAATTTCGGCAATGTCCGTAACATTGGGCGATAACTTTACAATTAAGGTTTTGTCGTATGCTTTACGAACAGCACGCACCACCTCGGCAGCCGCTGTACACGAAGTTCCAAATGCCATGCCACCTTGCTTAACGTTGGGGCAAGAAATGTTCAATTCGATGGCAGGAATCCCCTCCAAATCGTTGATTTTTTCGGTGCATGCAACGTAATCTTCGAGGGTTGCACCCGACACATTTACGATTACATTTGTGTCGTAGTTTTTTACGGTTGGATAGATGTGTTCGATAAAGTAGTCAACACCCTTATTTTGCAGACCCACAGCGTTTAACATTCCAGAAGGAACTTCTGCAAGACGTGGATATGCGTTTCCTTCGCGGTGGCGAATAGTAGTTCCTTTTACAATTATACCACCCATTCGCGAGAAGTTTACAAAGTCTTCGAACTCGGTTCCATAACCAAAAGTTCCTGAGGCTGTCATAACGGGATTACGCAATGACAAACCGCCTATTTTTACACTTAAATCTACCATGGTAATTCGTTACTATTAAATACAGGTCCATCGGTACAAACACATTTGTGACCTTCGTGGGTTTGCGTTACACAACATAGGCAAGCTCCTACTCCGCATGCCATTTTATTTTCGAGCGACACCTCGCAATCGATATTCTTGCTGCGTGCCATTTGAACAACAGCCTTCATCATAGGCGTAGGACCACACGAATAGATGCGAGCAAAATCGGCATCATTCCATACACTGTGGTTGGTAACAAATCCTTTTTCGCCTTCGCTACCATCCTCGGTGGTAATAAGCACATCACCTACTGCTTGATAGGCATTTAAAGGCAATATATCGGCTTTTTTTCTAAAGCCTAATAAGAACTGCACTTTTACACCGTTTTGGGCTAAAAAGCCACCTAAATGCAAAAGAGGGGCGATTCCTACACCACCGCCTACCAGCAAAACAGGTTTATTGGCAGAAATAGCGGTTGTAAAACCATTTCCAAGGGGAAAAACAAGGTTTACGATATCACCAGGTTTACGTTCGGAAAGCCATGCGGTTCCATCACCTACCTTTTGAATAAGTAAATCTACTTGATTGGTTTCGGGGCGTACATCGTGAATAGAAATGGGACGACGCAAGAAAACAGAAGGAGTTTGGTCAATGCGTAGTTCTGCAAACTGACCAGGTAAGATTTCGGGCAAGGTTTCGAACGATAGGGTCATCTTAAAATACGATGCTGTAACCCATTCATTAGCAATTACTTTGCCGTCTAACTGATACTTTTTAGCCATTTTTACTAATAACTATTTAAATATAACTGCAAAAATAGTAAAAATTTGCTAAATATGTATATTTTATTGACGAATCGGTGAATCGGTTAATCGGTGATTCGGTGAGTCGATGTTTAGTCGTTGAGGCGTTTAGTCGTTGAGGCGATTCAACAATTCAACAACAATCGACGAGCGACGAGCAACAAGCGACATTATTTAGTCGAAAACTCCTCGAATGTATTGTCGGTGTAATAAACTACGATGCGCTGGATTTTTTTGGCAGGAATTTCTTTGACCACTTCTTTTACCACTACATCGCGCACAATTGATTGATTTACTGATGGTTTTGATTCTATTACAGGCGCAGTTGCAGGCGATAAACTCGCTGAGATTTGCAAATTTGGCTCATTATCGATGGGTTCGCCAAATAAATCGTACGAAACTAACTTTTCGTGCTTATACATAGGTTGTTTTCCAAACAACAACCACTCTGGATTGATGCTTGGAAATGCCGTTAAAATCTTCTGTGTAGAATCTAAACTCGGATTGCTTCTTCCTGATAATAAATGAGATACGTTAGAAACTTGCATGTCAGTTAACGCCGCAAATTGTTTAGCCGTTAACTTTTCTTTTTCTATAATTACACGTATGCGATCTTTCATAACAGAAAATTTATGATTTTACAATTCATTTCGACTACAAATGTAATATTTATGTTTTACAAAATCAAGTGTTACGTAAGTCAAATTTTACACAACTAATCATTACTTTTGTAATTACAGTTGTAAGAACAACGGTTTACAGCTGTACTAATAGTTGATTTATTTATTAAATCAAAACTTTACATTATATATGTTATTATATTGATAATGTGGATATAAAATACCTTAAATATTTATTATATCAGGTAGTTAGCCCATAAATTACAACTTTTGTTTGTTATTTAAAGTAACACATTATATTTATGCGCTTATATTGTTGATTTTGTGCGATTTATAATATTCAGTATTTTTATTTATTACAATTTATTTTTATATTATGTAGATTTGTAAACTTAATAATAACGTGTTGCATATTATAAATTTATCTCTTGTTTTGTTACAAAAACACTTGTAATAAATATCTCTTCGATTGCATTAATTACAAATGTATCCAAAATCATCATTTTTCTGTAAACTAAAAATTACCCCTTTTCTACCCTATTTTTTCGATTTCAAGAATGAATTGTGTAATTTTGCAGTATTATAATATCACGATTATGGAAAATAAATTAGCTGCTTTTAAAAGAACCTTAGAAATTTTAGATAGACTACGCAACGAATGTCCTTGGGACAGAAAGCAAACAAACGAAAGCCTCCGCCCTCTCACCATCGAAGAGACTTACGAATTATCGGATGCTATTTTGAAAGAAGATGACAAAGAAATGCAGATAGAATTGGGGGACATCCTACTTCATATCCTATTTTATGCTAAAATTGCAGAAGAGAAAAATAAATATACCATCGAAAATGTATGTAACAGCCTGTGCGACAAGCTGATATATCGCCATCCGCACATTTTTGGCTCCGCAGAAGCCAAAAATTCAGAAGCGGTGGAGAGAAATTGGGCAATTTTAAAACTACGCGAAGGAAAAGACAAAACAGTTTTAGGTGGCGTACCCGATAGTTTACCCAGTTTGATAAAAGCCTATCGCATTCAAGACAAAGCACGCGGTGTTGGCTTTGACTGGAAAAATAAAGAAGACGTTTGGGAAAAAGTAAAAGAAGAAATTGATGAAGTACAAACCGAGATGGCATCTAAAAACCACGATGCTTTAGAAGAAGAATTTGGCGACCTACTCTTTAGTATCGTTAATGCAGCCAGGTTGTACGGCATTGAACCTGACACTGCCCTAGAACGTACCAATAAAAAGTTTACCACACGTTTTAATTACCTAGAACAAAAGGCGAAAGAACAAAGAAAGAACGTAAAAGAACTGACGCTTGAGGAAATGGATGCACTGTGGGAAGAAGCTAAGAGATCATGAGCACAGCGACAACGCTTGTGTGGGGTCACAAAAAAAGCGTTCCGTTTGGAACGATAAATCTGTTACCAAAGGTAACAAACGCCCTTCTGGGCGTCGTGCCGAATGGCACGTAATATAATTAAAGGTAAAAGTCACAAAAAAAGCGTTCCGTTTGGAACGATAAATCTGTTACCAAAGGTAACAAA
>CALDQH010000102.1 GCA_937911935.1 uncultured Bacteroidales bacterium
AACCAACGGTGTTTATTGGATTAAGGAAACTTTTGCATGCCCTGCTTATGCAGCCTTGTATATTGTTTGGTTAGGTGCTCTTTGGTTCCACCTTACCCACGGTGTATGGTCTGCATTGCATACCTTGGGCTTAAACAACAACACTTGGATGCCACGCGTTAAATGCATCTCAAACATCATTTCTACTTTGGTTGTATTGATGTTTGCAGTTGTGGTTGTTTACTACTTTGTAATGTCGCTAATCTAATCAGTAATCAAATAAGAACTTATATATGGCTAAAAAAACCAGCAAACAAGAATTGGCTGAAGCAGCCGAACTTGTTAAAAATACAGTTGTTGATGCTGTATTAGAGGCAAAAGAAAAAGCTGAAGAAGTGGTGAAAGAAGCTGTTAAAGCAGTAAAAGGCGAAACCACTAAAATTGATGCTAAAATTCCAGAAGGTCCTTTGGCAGAAAAATGGAGCAACTACAAAGCTCACCAAAAATTGGTAAACCCTGCTAACAAACGTCGTTTGGATGTTATCGTAGTAGGTACTGGTTTGGCAGGTGCATCGGCTGCTGCTTCGTTGGCAGAAATGGGTTTTAATGTATTGAACTTCTGTATTCAAGACTCTCCTCGTCGTGCACACTCTATTGCTGCACAAGGGGGTATCAATGCTGCTAAAAACTATCAAAACGACGGTGACTCTGTTTATCGTTTGTTCTACGATACCATCAAAGGTGGTGACTACCGCGCACGCGAAGCCAACGTTTATCGTTTGGCAGAAGTGTCTAACAACATCATCGACCAATGTGTAGCTCAAGGTGTTCCTTTTGCTCGCGAATACGGCGGTTTGTTGGATAACCGTTCGTTTGGTGGTGCACAAGTATCTCGTACTTTCTATGCAAAAGGTCAAACCGGTCAACAGTTGTTGTTGGGTGCTTACTCTGCACTAAGCCGTCAAATTGGCAAAGGCAAAGTTAAAATGTACTCTCGCTACGAAATGTTAGACGTGGTTGTTATTGACGGTCGTGCTCGTGGTATCATTGCACGTAACTTGGTTACTGGTCGTGTAGAACGTTTCTTTGCTCACGCAGTTGTAGTTGGTACTGGTGGTTACGGTAACGCATTCTTCTTGTCAACCAATGCGATGGCATCTAACGGTTCGGCTGCTATGCAAATGTATCGTAAAGGTGCTTACTTTGCTAACCCTTGCTACGCTCAAATTCACCCCACTTGTATTCCTGTACACGGTGCATTCCAATCTAAACTAACCCTTATGTCAGAATCGTTGCGTAACGATGGTCGTATTTGGGTTCCTAAAAAATTGGAAGATGCTAAAAAATTGCAAGCTGGTACGTTGAAAGGCCGTGACATTCCAGAAGAAGACCGCGATTACTACTTGGAACGTCGTTATCCTGCATTTGGTAACTTGGTTCCTCGTGACGTTGCCTCTCGTGCTGCTAAAGAACGTTGCGACGCTGGTTACGGTGTAAACTCTACTGGTTTGGCTGTATTCTTGGATTTCTCCGACGCTATTAAACGTTTGGGCAAAGACGTAGTAGAAGCTAAATACGGTAACTTGTTCCAAATGTACGAAAAAATCGTTGACGAAAATCCATACGAAGATCCAATGATGATTTTCCCTGCTATCCACTACACCATGGGTGGTATTTGGGTTGACTACGAACTACAAACTTCGGTTAAAGGTTTGTTCTGTATTGGTGAAGCTAACTTCTCTGACCACGGTGCTAACCGTTTGGGTGCATCTGCTTTGATGCAAGGTTTGGCCGATGGTTACTTTGTATTGCCTTACACCATTCAAAACTACTTGGCAGACCAAATCTCTGTGCCTCGCATGAGCACCGATCTTCCTGAGTTTGCCGAAGCAGAAAAAGCTGTTCAAGATAAGATAGATAAATTGATGGCTATTCAAGGTAAACGCTCTGTAGATAGCATTCACCGCGAATTAGGCTTGGTAATGTGGGACTTTGTAGGTATGGGTCGTACCAAAGAAGGTTTGGAAACCGCTCTTACCAAAATCAAAGCCATTAAGAAAGAATTCTGGAGCAACGTATTCATTCCTGGTAAAGCAGACGATTTGAACAACGAATTGGAAAAAGCACTTCGTTTGTCTGACTTTATTGAAATTGGCGAATTGATGGCCCGCGACGCGTTGATGCGCGAAGAATCTTGCGGTGGTCACTTCCGCGAAGAATACCAAACCCCCGAAGGCGAAGCCCTTCGTCAAGACGACAAATTCTCGTTCGCTTCTTGCTGGAAATACACCGGCGACGATCAAGAACCCGAATTGTTGAAAGAAGAACTTAACTACGAATTTGTTAAACGTCAAACCAGAAACTACAAATCTTAAGCCATGGAAAAAGCAATTAATATAACATTAAAAGTATGGCGTCAAGCTGGCCCTAAAGCAAAGGGTGGTTTTGAAACCTACAAACTTAACAACATTTCGACCGATAGCTCGTTCTTGGAAATGTTGGACGTACTAAACGAACAATTGGTAAGCGAACGCAAAGAACCTATCGCATTTGACCACGACTGTCGTGAAGGTATCTGCGGTATGTGCTCGCTATACATCAACGGACATCCACACGGACCTGACGCTGCTGTTACCACTTGCCAATTGCACATGCGTAAATTCAAAGATGGTGATACCATCACCGTAGAACCTTGGCGTTCTAACGCATTCCCTGTAATCAAAGACTTGATGGTGGATCGTGGTGCTTACGATAAAATTATCCAAGCAGGTGGTTTCGTGTCGGTAAATACAGGTGGTGTTCCTGATGCTAACGCAATTCCAATTCCTAAAAAAGATGCTGACGAAGCTATGGATGCTGCTTCTTGCATTGGTTGTGGTGCTTGCGCTGCTGCCTGCAAAAACGGTTCTGCTATGTTGTTCGTTTCTGCTAAAGTAAGCCAATTGGCTTTGCTACCTCAAGGTAGAGTAGAAGCAGCTGCACGTGCAAAAGCCATGGTTGCTAAAATGGACGAATTAGGCTTTGGTAACTGTACCAACACTGGTGCTTGTGCTGCCGAATGTCCTAAATCAGTTTCTTTGTCTAATATCGCTCGCTTGAACCGTGAGTTCTTGTGTGCTAAATTCAAAGACTAATACATAAAATGTTTTTAAAGGTTGCTTAAAATCCCTCCTTTAAAAATTATTTTACAGAATTGAGTTAGGAGGGTAATCAAATCGGTTACCCTCTAATTTTTAAATTATATATTATGAAAAAGATTTTTTACTCCTTGTTTTTATCAATGGCATTGGTAGCTTGTGGCTCAATGCAACAAACAACAACCCCTGCAGGCTCTAACGCTAATGCTGCTACTCAAACTCCTGCTGCTACTCAAACGACAACAACTGCTCCTACTACCAATAATGCTAATGGTATGGATGCGTTGGCTGGATTGTTAGGTGCAGCACAACAACCTGCTCAATCAGAAAGTTATACCGCTGGTCAACAATCGGGTGTGGCTTTGAAAGCACTTTATGCTCAATACAAAGCCGATGGTAAGCTTGATTTTTCTAACATCAACAACTTGCTTAACATCGTAAATTTGTCGGCTCAAGTGCAAAAAGTTACCAAAGCCGAAGAAGGAACAGTTGATTATTCAGAATTTGGTAAAGGTTTGATTGCAGGTTCTGTAAACTTGGTAAATGAGTTGAATCAAGAAAAAGTGGTAGATTTGTTGACCCAACAATTATCTAAAATAGACACATCAAAAATTACAGAGGCTGCCGATAAAGCGCAAACAACTGTTAATACTGTTACCGAAAGCATTGCTAATGTAAAAGAAGCTTCGACTTCGGTGATGGAGATTATCAACTTGTTTAAGTAAGATAGACTTGAAGCAACTTTAAAGCAGCCGCGTCCTAAGGGATGCGGTTGTTTTGTTATAGGGGTTGGATATCGGTAACGATTAGTTTACCGTTAGTAACGGTAAAGCGGATGTTGAGGTTGCTGTAGGTAACACCGTACACCTTGGAAGGGTCGTTTTGGTAGGTAGGGCGTGGGTCTTGCGAAAGCAGTTGGATGATGCTTTGACGCTGTTCTTGCGGAATTGCTACCAATAAATGCTCGGGAATTTCTACCTGCAGGGTTTGCCACGCTACTTGGGTTGAGAAGCCGCCTTTAGCTTCTGGAATGCTGTCGCTGTGGGGCAGGTAGGGCTTAATATCTAAAATGGGTGTGCCGTTCATTAAATCGGCACCGCTTACCCACAAAATAGGTCCATCAGGAGAGTGTAGCTCTATCTTTTCTATTTTTACGCACGATAGTCCCATTTTGTTGGGTCGATACGGCGAGCGCGTGGCAAAAACGCCCATGCGGGTATTGCCGCCCAAACGAGGTGGGCGAACCGTTGGCGAAAAAGGAACTTCTTTGTTGGCAGAGAATTCCCAAATTAACCATACGTGCGAGTAGTCTTCTAATCCGCGGTACACATCGGGGTTGCGAAATTCTTCAGCCAAGACAATGCGCGAGAGAACCCCCACCAAACCACTTTGGCGAGGAATGCCGAACTTCTCGGTAAAAAGGTTTTCTATGTGTCCGATACTAATCATGGTTGAAAGTCTAAGGTCAAAGGTCAAAAAAGAATCTTTGTGGTTGTTGAATCGCAGAATCGTTGAATCGTTAAAAACGATTTATCGATTAAACGATTATACGTTGCGAAGCAACAAGCATTACTGCATCTGCATAAAGCAATCGTAGGCTTGTTGGACGCTGCTTATGTTTAATAGGGTAAGCGTGCGCTTGCCGTTTTCTTCTTTAAACAGGGTGCCTCGTGGGTTCTCTACCGCATACATGAGCATCTTATTAAAGATTTCCGATTGATAAAACTTAGAATCGAAGTTGCTAAGTAGGTAGGCGGTAAGTTTGCCCTTGCGTAGGGTCATTTTTTCGATTCCGCTGCGCGTGCCTACATGGCGCAGACGTACCACTTGGATTAGTTCCTTGGTAACCTCGGGCAATTCGCCAAAGCGGTCTTTTAGTTCTGCTTCAAAAGCCGTTAATTCTTCTTCGGTTTTCAGACCATCTAAGCGACGGTATAGCTGAATACGTTCCGATACGCTCTCTACATAGGTAGCAGGCATAAGCAATTCCAAATCCGATTCAAACAGGCAATCGGTGGTATAGTTGGTGGCTTCTGCTGCAATTTCTTCGGCAAAAAGATCGGCAAAATCTAAGTGTTTGAGTTCGCCAATGGCCTCGTCTAATATGCGATGATAGGTTTCGTAGCCCAAGTCGGCTATAAAACCGCTTTGCTCGCCTCCTAAAATATTACCAGCACCACGTATGTCTAAATCTTGCATGGCAATGTGAATGCCGCTGCCCAGGTCTGAGAAGTTTTCGATGGCTTGCAATCGGCGTCGCGAGTCGGGCGAAAGACCGCTAAGCGGCGGAGCGATGAGGTAGCAAAATGCTTTTTTGTTGGTACGCCCAACGCGTCCGCGCAATTGATGCAAATCACTCAAACCAAAGTTTTGCGCATCGTTGATAAACATGGTATTTACATTCGGAATATCAATACCTGATTCGATGATAGAGGTGGCAAGTAGAATATCGTACTCGTAATTGATAAAGTTAAGAATAATTTCTTCTAACTTTTCGCTATCCATTTGTCCGTGTCCGATGCAGATGCGTGCTTGGGGAACCAATTTGCGAATGCGATTTTCTAAATCGGGCAAATTGCCAATGCGATTGTTGACAAAAAAGATTTGTCCGCCACGGCTTATTTCAAATTCAATGGCTTCTTTTATGGTGTCGTCGTCCCATGTCATTAACTCGGTTTGAATGGGATAACGGTTGGGAGGTGGCGTGCTAATAATGGACAAATCGCGTGCTCCCATGAGCGAAAACTGCAACGTTCTGGGAATGGGGGTTGCCGTTAAGGTAAGCGTGTCGATGTTGGCGCGTACTTGTTTGAGTTTTTCTTTGGCGGCTACCCCAAATTTTTGTTCTTCGTCGATGATAAGTAGGCCTAAATCTTTAAATTTTAAGCTTTTACTCAATATTTTATGCGTGCCAATTAGGATATCTATTTTGCCTGATGCTAAATCTTCGGTAATTTCTTTTACGTCCGATGCTTTTCGGGCACGGCTGAGGTAGTCCACCTTGCAAGGGAATCGTTTGAGGCGTTTGCTAAAACTTTTGTAGTGCTGAAATGCCAACACGGTGGTAGGTACCAAAACGGCAACCTGTTTGCTATCGCAAGCAGCTTTAAAGGCAGCGCGCATGGCAATTTCTGTCTTGCCAAAACCCACATCGCCACAAATTAGGCGGTCCATGGGACGGTCGCTTTCCATGTCGCGTTTTACCATGGTGGTAGCCTTGGCTTGGTCGGGGGTATCTTCGTAAAGGAACGACGATTCCAATTCTTGTTGCAAATAACTATCAGCCGAATAAGCAAATCCTTTCTCTGCTTTGCGTTTGGCGTATAAAGCAATGAGCTCGCGCGCAATGTCTTTTACTTTCTTTTTGGTTCGGTCTTTTAAGTTAGTCCATGCTGCCGTACCCAATTTGTTCAGTTTGGGCGGTTCTCCGTCTTTGCTTTTGTATTTAGAGATGCAATGCAGGCTATGGATATTTACCAAAATCATGTCGTCGTCTTTAAAGGTGAGTTTAATCACCTCTTGCTCTTTGCCGCCGTTATTTAGGCGGATAAGACCTCCAAAACGACCCACGCCGTGGTCTTGGTGTACAATGTAATCGCCCACTTGTATTTGCATCAATTCTTTTAGCGACATAACTACCTTGCCTGCTCGGGTTTTGGTAGATTTGAGCGAGTACTTATGGTAACGTTCAAAGATTTGATGGTCGGTGTAGATGCAAATTTTTAAATCGTGATCGATAAAACCTTCGTGCAGAATCTGAATGACTGGTGTAAAACCAATGTTTTCGGGTCGGTCTTCGAAAATTTCTTTTAATCGTTCTATTTGTTTGGGATTGTCGCTGCAAACAAATACTTTATAACCATTAGCTTGATTCTCTACAAAATTGGTGGCAACCAAATCAAAGTTTTTATGAAAAATGGGTTGCACGTTTTGATTAAAGTGCACTTGTTTTCGAGCAGAAAAATGGTTGCGCAATCCCCATTCGATGCAGCGGTAGGGTGTGAGGCTTGTTTGGACCGTATCTGTGTCCATAAAAAGATTGCTATCTGTGTTTTGGATGGCAATTTTTTGCATTGTTTCGATGCAGTATGCCGCATCGAACACTCCCATTATCGTTTGGGGAGTAAAAAACTGAAAAATGGGGACTAAATCTTCTTGTTCGGTGTTGACCGTATTGGAGATAATGGAAATTTCGTTTAACGATTCGATGGATAGCTGGCTTTCGATGTCAAAACTACGGATGCTATCAATGTCGTCGCCAAAAAAGTCGATACGGTAGGGGACGTCGTTAGAAAACGAAAATACGTCTATTAAACTACCACGTACCGAGAATTGCCCCGGTTCATACACAAAGTCGGTTTGCTCAAATCCGTATTCGATAAGGAGTTCTACAACATAATCGGTACTGAGGCTGTTGCCAACTTGTAGGTGCAAGGTTTCTTTGCTGAGTAGTTGCGGAGCAATGACCAGTTCGGTAAGGGCTTCGGGGTAGGTCACTAAGGTAACAGGAGCATCGCCTTGTAGGGCATTAAGCGCTTCGGTGCGGAGCACTTGGTTGGGGGCATCTTTGGTAAGCCCGTCTTTGATTTTCTTTTTGTACGATGACGGGAAATAGTACACCCCTTGTGCCGATAGTTGGCAAAGGTCGTTAAAGAAATAACCAGCTTCTTCTGCATCGTGCAAGATATAAACCGCAGGTAAATTTGCTGCTTTTTGGGCGGCATGCAAAAAAAGTGCAGGGGCAGAACCTTGCATCCCACCTACTTTAAGGGTCTTGGAAGTGCCCGTGAACCACTTCGCTATCTCTTTGTACCCTTCGCTCTTTTCGAGAATCTGTACAACTTCGGTTATGTTCATACGTTTGCAAAGATAGTATATTTCAGCTATTTTTTGTACCTTTGCACTACTTTAATAAACGGAGCTCTTGTCCATGAACTTGTTAAAAGGGTTTGTACGTCCGATACCAGCCACAAACGACGAGTGACTATCGACATTTTTTTCATCTTAATTTTATAATCTTATGAACAAAAACCTATCGCAAAGCAACGATGCGTTGCAAAGCATTCAAAATTCCTCTCAAAACGAAATTATTCTTTATCGCCCTAACGATACGATTAGTTTAGAAGTACGTTTGGAAAATGAAACGGTGTGGCTAACTCAGATACAAATTGCAGAACTATTTGGGGTGAAACAACCTGCCATATCTAAGCATATTAGTAATATTTATTCCAGCGGAGAATTATCAGAGAACGGCACATATTCCATTTTGGAATATATGGGTAACGATGGTCGTCAAAAATATATAACAAAGTATTATAATTTGGATGTTATATTGTCTGTTGGTTATCGTGTCAATAGTGTGAATGCTACTCGTTTTCGTCAATGGGCAAATAAGGTGTTGAAAGAATATTTGCTTCGTGGGTATGCTGTAAATCAGCGCATTAATCAATTAGAAGATAAAGTAGATAGGCGCTTTGCAGATTATGACCATAAAATAGAGAGCTTGAATCAACAAGTTGATTTCTTTGTGAAAACAACGTTGCCTCCAAAAGAAAAACTCTTCTTTGACGGTCAATTGTTCGATGCACACATGCTAATGAGCCAGTTGGTAGAGTCGGCAGAAAAACGCATTGTGTTGATTGATAATTATGTGGATGAGTCTGTTTTGACCTTGCTTTTGA
>CALDQH010000103.1 GCA_937911935.1 uncultured Bacteroidales bacterium
TATACCACCATAAATTTCGGAATTCATCAAGTTGCCCAATCGAATCATAGCACCCACAAACACAGCAGGCACCATAAATCTGTCGCCTAACCACAACAAGGGCTTATGAAACGAATATTTACAAAGCAACCATAGAGCGATAAAAATGGCAATTACACCACCATGACTTGCTAATCCACCTTTCCACACCATAAAGATTTCGGCAGGATGTTGACTATAATATGCCCAATCGTAAAAAAACACATGCCCCAATCGTGCACCTATAATGGTAGCCACAATGGTATAAATCAACACCTTATCCGCCCACTCTTCGGGAATACCTTCGCTTTTAAACATGCGTGCAAGCAAGGTTATCCCCAACACAAAGCCCAAGGCATAGAGCAATCCATACCAACGAACCTCAACAGGTCCGAGGGCAAATGCTACTGGGTCAACGTTCCAAGTTATGTATAATAAAGTATTCACCTTTTAAAATCAATTCTTACCGCAACATTGTTTGTATTTCTTACCACTACCGCAAGGACATGGATCGTTACGACCTACTGTCTTTTCGGCATGAATAGGCTGTTGTTTTTGTTTTTCGCGCGTATCTTGCTGACCAGCCTGCATAATATCGGTTTTTTGCGACTGATATTTGCTGTAATCTTGGCGTTTTTCGGGAGCCGCTTCACGCACTGCATCGCCTTCACGTACAGGAATTTGCGCACGCATCAACACCGTAATGGCTTTGTAATTGATGGTTTCAATCATGCGTTTAAACAAATTGTACGATTCCAATTTATAAATCAACAAGGGGTCTTTTTGCTCGTAACTTGCATTTTGCACCGATTGACGAAGTTCGTCCAACTCGCGCAAGTGTTCTTTCCAAGCCTCATCAATGGTATGCAACAAAACTGATTTTTGGAAAGCTTTCACCACTTCTTTAGCAGACGATTGGTAAGCGGCCTCTAAATTAACAGGAATGTTGTACATCAACTTACCATCTGTAAATGGAATGATGATGTTTTTATATTGTTTTCCTTGCGTTTCATAAACATTTTTGATGACGGGATAGGCAATTTCGGCAACACGATCTACTTTTCGACGGTATGCATCCATCACCATATCAAACAATTTACCCGTAAGTTCTTCTAATTTTAGACGCGACAAATCGCCATCTACCCTTAAATCAATGGCAAACCAACGCAACATATCATGGCGCAATTGATCCATATCGCTGGTAGCCGAGAAATCTTCTGCCAACATAGCTACAGCATCGTACACCATGTTTACAATATCCATACCAACACGTTCGCCCATCAATGCATGACGACGACGCGCATAAATTACCTTACGTTGCGCATTCATCACATCGTCGTATTCCAACAAGCGTTTACGAATACCAAAGTTATTTTCTTCGACTTTCTTTTGAGCGCGTTCGATGGATTTAGAGATTTGTTTGTGTTCGATCATTTCGCCCTCTTCAAATCCCAAACGGTCCATAATGCCCACCATGCGGTCAGAGCCAAACAAACGCATCAAAGTATCTTCGAACGACACGTAGAACACAGAAGAGCCTGGGTCTCCTTGACGTCCCGAACGACCACGCAACTGACGGTCGATACGGCGGCTTTCGTGGCGTTCTGTACCGATAATTGCCAAACCTCCGGCAGCTTTCACCTCGGGAGTCAACTTGATGTCGGTACCACGACCTGCCATGTTGGTAGCAATAGTAATGGTGCCAGGACGACCTGCTTGCGCTACAATATCAGCTTCTTTTTGGTGCAACTTAGCATTTAATACCTGGTGTTGCATTTTGCGCATGGTCAACATTTTGCTCAACAACTCCGATGTCTCAACCGATGTTGTACCCACCAAAACAGGGCGACCTTCGCCTACTAATTTTTCGATTTCGGCAATAACAGCGTTGTATTTAGCACGTTTGGTTTTATATACCCTATCGTTTAGGTCAAAACGAGCAATAGGACGGTTGGTTGGAATTACCACCACATCCAATTTGTAAATATCCCAAAACTCGCCTGCTTCGGTTTCGGCAGTACCCGTCATACCAGCCAACTTGTGGTACATACGGAAATAGTTTTGCAACGTAATAGAAGCAAAGGTTTGAGTAGCAGCTTCTACTTTTACACGTTCTTTTGCTTCGATAGCTTGGTGCAAACCATCCGAGTAACGGCGACCATCCATGATACGACCCGTTTGTTCATCCACAATCATTACTTTGTTGTCGATAACTACGTATTGATCGTCTTTTTCGAACAAGGTATAAGCTTTAAGCAATTGATGAATGGTATGAACACGCTCTGATTTGATGGCGTAGTCTTGCATCAACGCATCTTTTTGTTCCACTTTTTCTTCGTCGTTCAACGCATTTTTTTCGATATCAGCCAATTTACTACCAATATCGGGCAATACAAAGAACGAAGCATCCTCGGTATCGGTCGAAATCAAATCAATACCTTTATCGGTCAAATCAATGCTGTTGTGTTTTTCGTCGATAACAAAATACAAATCGTCTGTAATTTCGTGCATACGACGATTGTTTTGTTCCATGTAAACGGCTTCGGTACGCAACATACCCGCTTTAACGCCTTGTTCACTCAAGAATTTAATCAAGGCTTTGTTTTTGGGCAAGCCCTTAAAGCTACGGAACAACAAGATATTTCCTTGTTCTTGTTCTTTAGCGTCAGACGATGAAAGTAAGCGTTTTGCCTCTGCCAACATCTTGGTTACCAATTTCTTTTGTTCTTCGACAATGCGTTCTACTTTAGAACGATATTGTTCGAACAATTGGTCATCGCCTTTGGGAACAGGACCAGAAATAATCAAAGGAGTACGAGCATCATCAACTAAAACCGAATCGACCTCATCGACAATGGCATAATGATGCTTGCGTTGTACCAAATCGGATGGCGAAGATGCCATGTTGTCGCGCAAATAGTCAAAACCAAATTCGTTGTTGGTACCAAAGGTAATATCGGCATTGTAAGCATCGCGTCTGCCATCGGAGTTAGGGCGGTGTTTATCAATACAATCCACGCTCAAACCATGGAACATGTACAAAGGTCCCATCCATTCAGAGTCACGTTTTGCCAAATAATCGTTGACAGTTACCACGTGTACACCATTACCTGCCAAGGCATTTAAGAATACGGGCAAGGTAGCTACCAAGGTTTTACCTTCACCGGTTGCCATTTCGGCAATTTTGCCTTTGTGAAGTGCCACACCACCAATTAACTGAACGTCGTAGTGTACCATATCCCAGGTAAGGCGATTACCGCCTGCTTCCCAACTGTTTTGATAAACCGCTTTATCACCTTCGATGCTAACAAAATCAAATTTAACAGCCAATTGACGGTCAAAATCGGTAGCATTTACTTCGATTTCGGGGTTTTGTGCAAAACGGCGTGCTGTATCTTTGATAATGGCAAATACTTCGGGCAAGTGTTCGTCCAAGGCTTTTTCTTGCGAGTCGATAATTTCTTTTTCGCGTTTATCAACTTCGGCGTATAGTTTTTCGCGCTCGGTCAAATCGGTTTGCTCGATATTTGCTTTCAAAGCATCAATCTCAGATTTCAATTGTGCACCTCTTCCTTGAATATCGGCTCTAATCGTTTGCAAACGAGCACGCAACTCGTCGTTGGTCAAATTCTGAATAGTAGGTTCAATCGCTTTTACCTTATCGATGTAAGGCATAATTTCTTTCAAATCGCGTTGCGATTTGGTTCCAAATAGTTTGGCTAATAGTTGTGAAAAGCCCATAATTATTTTGTATTTGTTAATTTTCTATTTTTAATTAAGGTGCGAAGATAATAAATAAAGGAGAAAGGAGAAAGGAGAAAGGAGAAATTTATATTTTTTTGACGTTCGATAATTCATTTCATAACGAAAGGAGAAAGTTGCGAGTAAGTGAGAGCAATCTCTCCTTTCTCAACTATCAACTCTCAACTAATTAAGCTCCAATTGACGGCATCGGTGGCACGGTATTTGAGTTGCGACAAAAGCATAGCATGCTGAGGAGCCGCCAACAGCGGATCTGATTGTAAAATTTCTTGCACATCGGTACGTGCTTGTTGTAGTACAATTCCATCGTTCGATAGGTTGGCTATGCGCAAGGTAAAAGGAAGCCCACTTTGCATGGTTCCGTCCATATCGCCAGGTCCACGTAGTTTCATATCTGCCTCGGCAATGCGAAAGCCATCGTTGGTTTCAGTCATAATTTCGATGCGTTTGCGGGTATCTGACGATAGTTCGTACTTGGTCATTAGCACACAATACGACTGATCTGCGCCACGCCCTACCCGACCTCGCAACTGGTGCAATTGCGCCAAGCCAAAACGCTCTGCATTCTCAATTACCATCACCGACGCATTGGGCACATTTACCCCAACTTCGATAACGGTAGTTGCCACTAAAATGCGTGTTTCGCCCGACATAAAACGCTGCATTTCAGCATCTTTATCGGCTGGTTTCATTTTTCCATGAACCATACCAACCCCAACCTGTTTAAAGCTGTTTTGCATAAATTCATAGCCCGCTTCCAGGTCTTTTAAATCCGATTTTTCGGATTCTTTAATCAAGGGATAAACCACATAAACCTGCCTGCCTTCGTCCAATTGTTTTTGCATAAATCGCAACAAATTAGAGCGTTTATTTTCGTATAAATGGTAGGTCTGAATGGGTTTTCTGCCTGGTGGAAGTTCGTCAATCACCGAGACATCCAAATCGCCATAAACCGTCATGGCAAGCGTGCGCGGAATGGGGGTCGCAGTCATCACCAGCACATGAGGTGGGCGCTGGTTTTTTGCCCACATTTTAGCCCTTTGAGCTACGCCAAATCGGTGTTGCTCGTCGATGATAGCCATCCCTAAATTGGCAAATTTTACCTCATCTTCTAATACAGCATGCGTACCAACAAGTATATGCAACCGTCCACTTTGCAAATCTTCGTGTATAGGAACTCTGTCTTTCTTTTTGGTCGATCCTGTCAACAATCGAATGCTAACAGGCATATTCTGAAGTAACTTAGACAAACTCTCGTAATGCTGTGTGGCCAAAATTTCGGTGGGAGCCAACAAACAAGCCTGAAAACCATTACCCACAGCAATTAACATAGACAAAAGAGCCACCATGGTTTTTCCGCTACCCACATCGCCTTGCAGCAACCTATTCATCTGGGTATCACGCTGTATATCGGCACGAATTTCCTTGATAACTTTTTTTTGAGCATTGGTAAGCGCAAAGGGCAAGTAGTCTTGATAGAACTGATGAAACACATCGCCGACAAGTGGCATCGGATGCCCTTTTTGTTTGGAACGCATCAAACCTGCCTGACGCAAAATTGCCACTTGGATGTAAAACAATTCCTCGTATCGCAAACGTTCACGGGCTTGTTCTAACAACGTCAAATTTTGTGGAAAATGAATCTGCCAAAGGGCATCATACAAGGGCATCAATCCTCTCTTTTTCAACACAGAAGCAGGCAAAGTTTCGGCTATATTTTCTGGCAGTTGTTTCAGCGCTAAAAAAACATACTTTTGCAAAGCCTTGGAATGCAGAAAATGATTTTTCATCTTTTCGGTAGTATGATACAAGGGCATAAATCCTTGCATATTCTCCTGCGATGGTTTCTCTATATCTGGATGAACAAAACTATATATCCCGTTAAAATAATTGGGCTTACCAAATACAATATACTCAGTATTAAGCTGATAGGCTTTTAAAACAAAAGGGATTCCTTTAAAGAAAATCAGTTCGATTGTATCTTTCCCGTCCGAAAAATGCGCAATCAAGCGTTTGCTTCTCCCTTCTCCTTTGGTAGAAAACCCCATGATTTTTCCTCTAATTTGAATATGGGTATTGTTAGAGGCAATTTCGGATATTTGGTAGAATCTACTACGGTCGATGTAACGATACGGAAAAGTCTGTATCAAGTCGTACAAGGAATAAATTTCGGCTTCCTTGTTTAAAATTTCTGCCCGTTTAGGCCCCATACCAGGCAGGTATTTTATATCAGCTTTATACAGATTCATGCAACAGCGTCTCTGCCCATTTTAAATCGACGGGAGTAGTTATTTTGATATTAGACACATTTCCGACTGTCAAACTAACCGCATTGCCCAACGACTCGAACACACTAGCATCGTCCGTAAAAGTGGTTTTATATACCTGATTATAAGCTTCTTTTATTAAATCAGAACGAAATACCTGCGGTGTTTGAACACGCACATAAGCAGAGCGATCGACACTTTTACTACCCTCTTGGGTCAACTTGCGCAACGAATCGGTTTCGGGAATCACTGGAACTGCACTACCGTTTTTTTCTGCCGAAACAAACGCTCGTTCGATGGTCTGTGAATCGACCAAAGGACGCACCCCATCGTGCACAGCAACCAAGGCGTCGCAAGGTACTTTTTGCATGGCATTTTGTACAGAATAAAAACGTTCCGATCCTCCTTCTACCAATATAACAGGTTTATTATAAGCATATTGATTACAAAGCTCACGCCAATATTCCATGTGTGCCAAGGGTAAAACCAACAGCACAGTCACCTGACTATCGTAGCGATAAAAAGCATCAATGGTATGCATCAAAACGGGTTTGCCAGCCAAAGGCAAAAATTGCTTGGGAACATCTGTCCCCATGCGCTTGCCACTACCACCTGCTACTATGATTACGTATTTTTTCATGTCGTTTCCAAACGAAGCAAAGATATAAAAAAAAGGAGAGTTTAGAAAGTTTGTGTAAGGCGAATGCAGAGAAAATTTATTTTCCATGCTGACAGTTGCGATTAAGCGAGAGCAGAAGCAATGTTTACATTGATTATGCCGAACGTGAGCAACATGAGCGAAGCTAACCGCCGCCAAGTTTCATAAAAATGCGAAGCATTTGAATAAAGGAGAAAGGAGAGTTATTTTTATGTTGCGGTTTTTGACTTTTTTAGTAACTTTGTACCTTATTTACAGCATTTATCAAAAACACGCATACATGAAACAGTTTAAACTGCTCAATAGAATTTTGGGATTTATGGTATTTGCCATTGCCATGGCAACCTACGGCCTAACCATCGAGCCCACAGCTAGTTTTTGGGATTGTCCCGAATTTATCTCTACCGCAGCTAAATTAGAAGTAGGACACCCTCCTGGTGCTCCATTCTTTATGCTCACCGGCAAATTTGTCAGTTTGTTTGCCTCCGACCCTACTCAGATTGCCTACTGCGTAAACATGCTTTCGGCTTTCTTTAGTGCGCTTACCATCTTGTTTTTGTACTTTACCATTACCCATTTGGCACGCCGCATGTTGGTCGAAAAAGATCAAGAATTTGCCTTATGGAAAGTAATTACCTGCTTGGGCAGTGGCGTCATAGGAGCCTTGGCTTATACTTTTTCGGATACATTCTGGTTTTCTGCCGTCGAAGCAGAAGTGTATGCTTATTCCTCTTTCTTAACCGCCATTGTTTTCTGGTTAATTCTAAAATGGGAAGAGCATGCAGACCAGCCTCAATCTGATAAGTACCTGATACTCATAACTTATCTAATGGGTCTATCCATTGGCGTTCACTTACTTAACCTACTAACCATTCCTGCCATTGTATTGGTTTATTACTACCGCAAATACCAACAAACCAGCGTCAAAGGCATGCTTATAGCCCTGTTGGTTTCGTTTGCTATTTTGGGTTTTATCTTGTACGGATTAGTGCCAGGTTTTATCAATTTAGCAGGCTACGTCGAATTACTATTTGTCAACGCCTTGGGATTACCCTTTAATTCGGGAGCCCTATTCTATTGCTTTGCAACGGTTTCTGTGTTAATTTGGTCGCTTATCGAACTCTACAAAAACCAGCCAAACGATTTACGCATTAAAATTTCCTCGCTACTGGCGGTTTCTTTGTTGGGCATTCCTTTTGTCATGGGAAGCTGGTGGATTGGACTGCTTGTTATTGCCCTAATTATCGTTTATTTTGTTCGTTGCAAAGACCTTAATTTACGTTTAATGAGTACCATCATGACCTCGCTTGCCATGATGCTATTGGGCTATTCTTGCTACGCACTTATCGTGGTGCGCTCGGCTGCCAATCCGCCCATGGATCAAAACTCGCCCGACAATGTATTTGCGCTTAAATCCTACCTAAATCGCGAACAATACGGCGACAGACCTTTATTCTATGGTCCTTACTATTCGTCCGAACCCGCATTGGTATCAGACGGCCAATACTGCCGAACAGCAGTAATTGAAGGCGAAAAGGTTTGGGGCATGAAAGAAAAAACCTCTGCCGACGAAAAAGACGAATACATTGTAACCGATGTTAAATCGAAAGTGCAATACGACAGCAAGTTTAAGACCATATTCCCTCGTATGCACAGCAGCACTGGCGAGCACCCACGCATTTACGAATCGTGGGTAAACATCAAAGGCAAAAAAGTCACCTACGACCAATGTGGATACAAACGCAACATTACCATCCCTACTTTTGGCGAAAACTTAGAATTCTTCTTTAAATACCAGCTTAATTACATGTATTGGCGATACTTTATGTGGAATTTTAGCGGTCGTCAAAACGACATTCAGGGACACGGAGAAATCACCAACGGCAATTGGATTACGGGCATTAACGCCATCGACCAATATTTAGTGGGAGACCAAACGCAATTATCAGAAGCCTATAAAAACAACAAAGGACGCAACGTTTATTACATGCTTCCGCTCATTTTAGGCATTTTGGGCATGTTATACATGATTCAAGGTGGCAAAAAAGGCATGCAGAACTTTTGGCTTACCTTTACGCTGTTCTTTATGACAGGTATTGCTATTGTGCTTTACCTAAACCAAGGTCCATACGAACCACGTGAGCGTGATTATGCTTATGCGGGTTCTTTCTATGCTTTCTGCATTTGGATTGGTTTTGGCGTTGCTGGCTTAGCTAAAATGTTCGAAAACAGCAAAGTTGCCAAAATTTGGACCTCTATCCTTGCTTTAGCATTGGCTCTGCCCGTTCCTGCTTTGATGGCATACGAAAACTGGGATGACCACGACCGCTCGGGACGTTATTTAGTACGCGATTTTGGCAAAAACTATTTTAACTCGTGTGCTCCCAACGCCATTATCTTTACCAACGGTGATAACGATACTTTCCCCTTGTGGTATTTGCAAGAAACAGAAGAAGATAGTGTTGCTTTAGATACCCGTGTCTGCAATCTATCCTACTTGCAAACCGATTGGTACATTGACCAAATGAGACGTCCTGCATACCAATCTGCTCCACTACCTATAACTTGGAAACGAGCCGACTATGCCGAAGGTGTACGTAGCGTTGTGCGATTAGAAGACAAAGTAGCGGGTCCTATCGACTTAAAAACAGCTTTGCAATTCTTATTGAAACAAAAAGGCGACGCAAGTAATAACGTACTGCCTTGCAAAAAATTCAAAGTTCCCGTAAATGTAGATAACCTAATCAAACAAGGAGCTATTACCGAGGCAGAAAGAGACCTGATTGCGCCCGAAATGATTATCGATTTATCGGGCAAACGATACATTACCAAAAGCGAATTGATGATTCTGGAAATGATTGCCCAAAATGATTGGGAGCGTCCCATCTATTTTGCTGTTACAGTTGGTTCCGAAATGCATTTGGGGTTAACCCGTCATTTCCAATTAGAAGGATTAAGCTACCGCCTTGTACCTTACAAAGAATCGAGCAGCCAAGGAGTCGTTTCTACCCGTCACATGTACCACAACATGATGAATCTGTTTAAATTTGGAGGCATCGACAATCCTTCTATTTATTTGGACGAAAACAGTGAACGCATGTGCCGTGCACACCGCCAAATGTTCGATTCGCTTATCGAGCAACTCATCAAAGAGGGCGATAAAGAAAAGGCCCTAAATGCACTGAATTACTGCATGGAACAAATCCCAGGTAGTACGATTCCGCATAATTACGCATCGGCTTCGTTTGTCGAATTTTATTATCAATTGGGCGAAAAAGAAAAAGCCCAAGCCTTATCGGATCAAATTGGCACTACGGCACAAGACAACTTGCGTTATTTAAATACGCTTACGTTACAACAACGTCGCAGTGCCTCCGACGAGATTACACGCAACTTGGCTGCCATTCAACGATTGGCATTTGCTGCCGAAAAATACAACGTGTCTGATTATCTAAAATATTACGAGATCATGTCAACCTATTCACCTTTGTATAATTCGATACAATAATGTGGATAGAACAAATGCCCAATTGGGTAAGAAAATTTTACCCAACCGTTTGGTGGCGAAAAGACAGCAACCAGAAAACGTTATATTTGACCTTTGATGATGGTCCGAACCCAGATATTACGCCCTGGATTTTGGACCAATTGGACAAGCTAAACATCAAAGCAACGTTTTTTTGCATTGGGAACAATGCGCAAAAGCATCTCGAATTGGTACAGGAAATTAGCCAAAGAGGACATGCTCTTGGCACACACGGATACAGCCATAAGCGTGGCATGTACAAGGATACAAAAACTTTTTTTGCCGACATTCAACTTGGAGCCACCTGGGTAAAAAGCCGTTTATTTAGGCCTCCTCATGGTCGGATAACCCCAAAACAAGCCAAACAACTATCCAAAACATACACGGTTGTTCTTTGGGATGTTATCACACGCGATTATGATGCAAGTTTATCGCCTCAGGAAGTAGAGAAGATTGCTCTAAAATACACACGGAATGGTTCAATTGTTGTTTTTCACGATTCCATCAAAGCCCAAAAGAACATGCAATATGTTTTTCCGCGCGTGGTAAAGCAATGGTTATCGCAAGGATATAAATTTGCAACGCTAAACGATTAAAGACAACTAAACAACTAAACGACTAAACAAAAAAAATATGAACATCTTACTATTAGGATCGGGCGGCAGAGAACACGCCCTTGCTTGGAAAATTGCACAAAGCAAACACGTAGAACAATTGTACATTGCTCCTGGCAATGCAGGAACCGCTGCCGTTGGCACCAACGTTGCCATAAGTGCCGACGATTTTGAAGCCATCAAGGCTTTTACCTTGGCAAACAACATTGGCATGGTGGTTGTAGGTCCCGAAGCTCCCTTGGTTAAAGGCATTGTTGACTATTTTAAAGCAGACGAAGCCTTACAAAACATTCCAGTAGTAGGTCCTTCTAAATTTGGAGCACAAATGGAAGGTAGCAAGGAATTTGCCAAACAATTTATGATGCGCAATGGCATTCCTACCGCTGCCTACCAAGCATTTACCAAAGATACCTTGCAAGAAGGCATCGCCTTTTTGCGCACCCTCAAAGCACCTTACGTGCTTAAAGCCGACGGTTTAGCCGCAGGCAAAGGCGTGTTGATTTTGGACGAGTTGGCTACTGCCGAAAAAGAATTAACCGAAATGCTTAACGGTATGTTTGGCGATGCCAGTGCAACCGTAGTTATCGAAGAATTCTTATCGGGCATCGAATGCTCTGTATTTGCACTTACCGATGGCAAAGATTACGTTATCCTACCCGAAGCCAAAGATTACAAACGCATTGGCGAGGGTGATACTGGTCTTAACACAGGCGGCATGGGTTCTATTTCTCCCGTAAGTTTTGCCGATAAGACCTTTATGGACAAGGTAGAACAACGCATCGTTAAACCTACTATCGATGGTCTTAACAAAGAGAATATCGACTACAAAGGTTTTGTATTCTTTGGTTTGATTAAAGTAGGCGAAGAACCATACGTTATTGAATACAACTGCCGCATGGGCGACCCCGAAACCGAATCGGTGATGTTGCGTTTGCAAAACGACTTGGTAGATCTTTTCATAGCTACCTTTAACGGAACATTGGCACAACAAACCATCAAACACGATCCTCGCTATGCCGTGAGTGTTATGTTGGTATCGGGTGGTTATCCTGGCGACTACGAAAAAGGAAAAGTAATTAGCGGATTGGACCAAGTAACCGATAGCTTGGTATTCCACGCTGGAACTGCCTTCAAAGCAGACGAAGTAGTAACTGCTGGTGGTCGTGTGATGACCGTTAGCTCGTACGGAGCAACCAAAGACGAAGCATTAGCACAATCTTTTGCAGGTGCACAAAAAATCAATTACGAAGGTAAATATTTCCGCCGCGACATCGGTTTCGATTTATAATGTATAAAACAGGAGAAAATAAATCAATTGTATCATTAGCAGGGGGCATTGTACTGACCCTGCTAATTGGTACAACCGTATGGGTACCAGCTTTTATCACATCCCCTACCATACTTGCAACACAAGGTAGTGGCATTTTGTACAAAGCCATCGAACCCTTATTTACTCCATTCACAAGTTCCCTACTCACCCTCATTTTTTTGATCTGTTTAGGTTGTTGGGGATGTTGGCAGGTTGAACACCATCGTTTGGTAAAAACAGCCTCTATTTTACCTGCCTTTTTCATGCTATTCTTACCAGGTCTATTTTTATCCGAGCATGGTTTTAGTCCTGGATTACCGGCATGTATCTGCCTATACACCGCCTTTTCGCGCATCATTGTACTATGTCCACAAGAGGACGTGCAATGGCGCTCACTCGAAATGGGGTTCTTTGTAGCACTCGCAACCCTATTTGCCCCCACTTTTGTTTTTTACATCCCACTGTGCCTGATAGGAATCCACTTGCTTAATCGCCTTACTTTTCAAAACCTTTTAGCATCGATTATTGGCATTATCACGCCTTACATTTTATTGGTAGGATTCCTATTTCTCACCAACCAAAGCGACGAATTAGTTCAACTCTGGCAAATGGCTAACAAGCAATTTTGCATTTCATGGCAATGGGGACTTCACGAGGGTATTCTACTCGGATTGATTGGTATTTCTCTCTTGGTTGCTTTAATGGGATTTTTGCACCAACATACAGACAGAATCCACCCACGCGCTATTACATCTTTTGCATTTGTACTGGCCTTCGGTGCGCTTATTCTTTCCCTTTTGTACCACAACGCCCATCACACCATTTCGCTCTGTATGTTCGCTTCGCTTTTGCTAACCCAATATTTTAATTACCGTAGCCAGAAACTAACCAGGGTATTTTTCTATACCTTTATCAGTAGTTGTTTGTTTGTTTACGGAACTCTATTTATAGCCTAACGAATTCCCTACATGGACGAAATTTTATTAGGTCTAACGGCATACGGCTACATCGGTCTGTTTGTTGCCTCTTTTTTATCTGCTACCATACTTCCTTTTAGTTCGGAGTTGGTTTTTACCACCTTATTATATACTACCCCTGGCAATGTATGGATTTACATCGCTGCAGCAACTTTAGGCAACTCGTTGGGTGCACTCACTTGTTATGCCTTGGGCAGATTAGGCAAGTTAGCATGGATAGAGCGATACCTAAAGATTTCGCGTGAGAAAATAGATCATTGGAATCAAAAACTTAGGGAGCACGCTACTTGGGCATGTTTCTTTACTTTTTTACCCCTTGTTGGAGATATTATTGCTGTATGCGCAGGTTTTTTGCGCACACCCCTGTGGAGCACAATTCTATTCATCACCTTGGGTAAATTCTTTCGATACCTTTTGTGGATTTCTGCCACCTACTGGCTATTTGTATAAAAATAGGGAGCTTGCAACCAAGCCCCCTAAATAGAATCGATTGTTACCTTTCGACTATCCTTCGTAATCTACACATACACGAGCACACACCACCTTTTTAATATAAGTAGCGGCTTCTACATGCAAAGGGTGCGACTGATACGCATTTAATGCCTCTACATCGGGAAAGGTACAATTTAGAACAACATCGTAGTTGCTTTCGGGCGTTTCTGGGTGGTTTATACCCACTTCGATGCTCAACAAACCATCTATTTTTCCCATTAACGACTCCAAACTATTCTTTACAATTTGGGCATTTTCTGCTTTACTTTTACCTTCGGATTCATCCAAAAGTTTCCACATTACTATATGTCTAATCATATTTTATTGTTTTTACCATGCAAATTTATAAAAAAAAATGCTTTTTTTGCATCAAATATAAATCACGAATATAGATTACTTATGACAAATCGAATTGACGAATTGTACCAAGCACAAGGAAATTACTTTCTTTCTGGCGAAACCTTATCGATAGAAAAACGAAAAGCCGCCTTACTCAAACTGCGTCAAACCATCTTGCAGTTGCAACAAGACATTGAAAGTGCCTTGCAATTAGACCTAAACAAATCCAAAGCCGAATCGTACATGACCGAAATAGGCATGACATTGGCTGCTATCACACACCAAATTAAACACTTAAAAAAATACAGCAAGCCCAAACGAGTAGGACTCAGCATCACCGCATTTCCAGGCAAAGGATACATTGTGCCCGAACCATACGGCAGGGTACTGATTATGTCACCCTGGAATTACCCATTCCTATTATGCATGGACCCATTGGTAAGTGCTGTTGCCGCAGGAAACTGTGTCATGGTTAAACCTGCAAACACCTCCAAACACACCTCCATGGTCATTGCTAAAATCATCGAAGCTGCTTTTGACCCTGCCCACGTTGCTTGCATCCCAGGCGGAAGTGAGAATTGCAATTGCTTGCTCGAAAAACGATTCGATTATATTTTCTACACAGGCAGCCCACGTGTAGGAAAGTTAATCATGGAAAAAGCCGCCAAATACTTAACCCCCGTTACCTTAGAGTTAGGAGGCAAGAGCCCTTGCATCATCGACAGCACCGCCAATGTTGATTTGGCAGTTAAACGCCTATTATTCGGCAAAAGCTTAAATGCAGGACAAACTTGCGTTGCCCCCGATTATCTATTGGTACATAGCAGTGTAAAAGACAAAGTAATAGAACGTTTTATTCACTACAGCAAGAAATTCTGGGGTAAGGAGCCCATCGGGAACGCCAATTATCCCCGCATTATACACGAACAACACTATCAACGATTGGTATCTTACTTGGGTGATGGAACTTGTTTGGCAGGCGGAGAACACAGCGATCAGTCGCTCAAGATTGCTCCCACCCTACTTGCCATTGACAATCGTTCTGCTCGCATTATGCAAGAAGAAATTTTTGGTCCTATTTTGCCTCTAATCGAATTCAACCTTATGCAAGAGGCTGTAGATTACATTCGACAATACGAAAAACCCTTGGCACTTTATTTGTTCTCCAACAACAAGCACGTACAAAAACTGTTTGCCAGACAAATTCCTTTTGGAGGAGGCTGCTTTAACGATACCATTATGCACCTTACCGAAGAGAACTTACCTTTTGGAGGCGTAGGCAACAGTGGCATGGGCGCATACCACGGGAAAGCAGGTTTTGACACCTTTACCCACTACAAGAGCATCCTAAAAAGAGGAACTTGGATGGATCCTTTCTTTAGATACCATCCCCTTGGAGGTTTCAAGATGTGGCTTGTTAGTAAGTTTTTACGCTAAACTATTTTTTATCAGCATAAAATGATTATTTTTGCTTGAAACAAATATTATCCCTATTCTATGTTAAAAATTGGAACAACCTTGTCGCCTGTAGGCAAAAAAGCCTTATTATGTGGATCTGGCGAGTTAGGCAAAGAAGTTGCCATTGAGTTACAACGCTACGGAATCGAAGTGGTTGCACTTGATCGTTACAACAATGCTCCTGCCATGCAAGTGGCACACAGAAGTTATACCTTGAACATGTTAGACGGAGCTGCCCTTCGTGCTATCATCGAACAAGAAAAACCCGACTTTATCATTCCCGAAGTAGAAGCCATTGCAACTCCTACATTGGTAGAATTAGAAAAAGAAGGATATAACGTCATCCCTACTGCTAATGCGGCTTGGCTAACCATGAACCGCGAAGGCATTCGTACTTTGGCTGCCGAAAAATTAGGCTTACCCACCTCAAAATACAAATTTGCCTCTACACGCGAAGAATTCGACGCAGCTATCCAAGAAATTGGCATTCCTTGTGTGGTTAAACCCATCATGAGTTCGTCGGGTCACGGTCAAAGTACCGTAAAAACCGAAGCCGACATTGATGCAGCCTGGAAAGAAGCACAAGAAGGCGGTCGTGCTGGCGCTGGTCGCGTTATTGTAGAAGGATTTGTAAAATTCGACTACGAAATTACCTTGCTAACCGTGCGTCATTCGGGAGGCACCACCTTTATCAACCCCATTGGACACCACCAAGTTGACGGCGACTACCGTGAATCTTGGCAACCTCAAGCCATGTCGCCTGTAGCCATCGAAAAAGCACAAGCCATCGCCAAAGCCATTACCGACGCTTTGGGAGGTTGGGGTATTTTTGGTGTTGAGATGTTTATTTGCGGTGACGATGTTATCTTTAGCGAAGTATCACCCCGTCCACACGACACCGGTATGGTTACCATGATTTCGCAAGATTTATCGGAATTTGCGCTTCATGCACGTGCTATTTTAGGATTACCCATCCCATCGGTTCGTTTCTTTGGCGCATCTGCATCCAAAGCCATCGTTGTAGAAGGCGATGCAACCGAAGTAGTCTTCAGCGGCGTGGAAGAAGCATTGGCTATGCCCGGCGTACAAGTGCGATTCTTTGG
>CALDQH010000104.1 GCA_937911935.1 uncultured Bacteroidales bacterium
CTGCGTTTGGCATACACCAAAACACGCGCCTTGTCGTTTTTCATGGCATGACCTAAATTACGGTCGGCAATAAAGATTTTTTCACCCCCGTCATCGGGTATTAAATGGGTCTTACCATTGTTATTTCTGTCTATGGTACCCGTTACGTATTTATTAAGCGTAATGGCTTTGTATCTACCTCTTTCAACCTCTTGAATAATCCCTTGTTGCACAAAGTACGCCAAAATATGGGGCAACTTGGCCTTGTCTCCAGCTTTGGTAATACCTGCCACTGCTGCCAATTGTTTGTGATTAAAAGGGCGGTTTTCAAATTGTAAAATAGCAGGTGCAACGTGATTGATAAGTTCTTTACGATCCATGATAATTGTGTTTTGGAATAGGATGGTCCGAGTAATTTACTCATGGTAAAGGTAATGAAAAGAAATGGCTCTATTACCTCACTTGTGTTAAAAAATCACTATACTCCTATAAATAATTGTATATAGAAAAAAATAGTTACTTTTGTGGAGAACCCATAACGAAGAAATAATATGAAAAAAGTAGAAGAACCAGCCGTAGTTTACGGCACATCAACCTTGTCTTTGCAAGATTTGCAGAACAGTATAGTTCAGCGCATCCAGCGTGAAAATGACACAAAAATACTGTCATTGGTAGATAAATTATTAAACGCAGGCAAAGCAGAAAAGATAAAAGAATTTGTGTATGCCAATTTTAATCCTGACTTTGCTAAAAGTTTAGAAGAACAAGATTTCTTCATAGACAGACCTTTCCCGCAGGAAGATTTTTTATCGGACGATGAGGTTATTGAGCAAGCACAGGAGAGTCCTATTGCAGATAAAGAAATCGTAGCCTTTGCCTTCTCAAAATGGGAACTAGCATGAGAAAGGTGTATTGGCATCAAAAGGCTTTAAATGCCTTTACAAGACAAAAACTATGGTACTTTGCAAATAAGGGAGAACAATTTGTAGATTCTTATCAAGAAAATATAGGAAATACAATTGCGCAGATTGAGTTTATGCCCTCCATCGGTTTAAGTATAAAAAATCTAAATGGTAGAGAGTACAGAAAAGTATTGGCGCATCCTAAGTCCTGGATTTATTATTGCTACGATAATAACGAATTGTATATTCTGGATATTCGGTCGTCAGTGATGAAATAAAGAACAAAATATTATCTTTGCACAAATAACAACAAAAAAACAAGAACATATATAAAGAAGACTTTTAAATAACATATTTTATTAACTAGCGTTTGCTATTTATTCGGTATCCTGAAACCTGAGAAATTTCATTAGCTATTACACGAATAAGTTCAGTGAACGTCTGCGCTGTGGCGTGGGCGGAACTTTTCTGTAATAGTGGGCAATCTCAGGGCCTCAGGATAGAATTGAACCGCCCACGTTCTCTTTTATCCTACAGGTTCTTTGTATTTCCCACTACTTCCGATTAAAATAGTTCTGACGCGCAATACTAGCGCACATGAAAACTGTTCAAACTGATGTGTCACTGGAAAGGATCTTAATTTCAGTGATAATTCCGTCGTACAACCGTGCAAATACGGTTGGATTTACCATTGATTCTATTTTAGCTCAAAGGGTGGATGCTAATATAGAAATTGTAATAGGAGACGATTGTTCTACCGACAATGCAAGAGAAGTGCTTTTGCAATATAAAGAAAAGTATCCAAATATCATCAAGTTGCATTTCCGTGAAGAAAACATGGGGCTTGGAGCAAACTGGGCTCAATGTGTATTAGATTGCAAGGGAAAATACATATGTAATTGTGATAATGATGATTATTGGCATAATCCAGATAAACTGCAGATTCAGTTGGATTATATGGAAAGCCATTTGGATTGTAATATTTGTATAACTAATCATAGAACGCATAACAGAGATACTGGAGTTATTAAGGAATGTGTTGCTAGAATTAATTTTAGCAATGATATACAACAAGAAATGTGGGGGAATTGTAGTTTTTGTAATGCTACCATTATGTATCGTGCCGATTTTATGAAGCAACACCTAGACCTACAAGAATTTATTAATAGAAGATTAGGATTACAGGATTGGCCTGCATGGGTGATATTAACTGCCTATACTGGGATTGATTTAATTCCTATTAGCACAGCAACATTTGGTATAGAAACGGTAAGTATAACACGTCCAGATACATATGAATCTTTAGAAAGAAGGTATAATCGTGACAAATATGTTTGTGCTTATTTAGGAGAATTATTCCCCGAGAAATTTCCATATTCAGATGAAATGTGGGATAAATACCAAAATTTCCAACTAATGAATATGGCCTTTAGAAAAGGAGATTTTAAGGCAGCAAAGAAATATGGTTCCCTTACATTTCCTAGTAAAAAACAAAGAATTTCACAAAATAAATTATTGTTTTCCTTATTTGTATTATTAAAACAATTAAAAGCAAAGTTAAGGAGAGATTAAGATTATACAAAAAACCGCGACCTTGGGAAAGGCCGCGGTTTTGTTTTGTGTATGATTTGATGTGTATTAAATCAAGTTCATTTCGGTAAGGATAGCATTGGTTTTGCGAACAGCAGCTTCGCTTGCAGCAAGAAGTGCTTTTTCGTCGTCGTTAAGGTCTAACTCAACTACCTTTTCAATACCGTTTTTGCCAATAATTACAGGCACACCAATCATGATGTCGTCCATGCCGTATTCGCCTTCTAGGCTTGCAGCACAAGGAATCATTTTCTTTTGGTCTTTGATGATTGATTCTACCAAGAACGACGCTGCAGCACCTGGAGCCATCCAAGCTGAGGTGCCCAACAAACCAGTAAGGGTAGCACCACCTACCATGGTAGCTTTAGCTACTTCGTCCAATTTTTCTGCGCTCAAGAATTGGCTTACAGGTACACCTTTGTAAGAAGCAAAACGGGTCAAAGGAATCATGGTGGTGTCGCCGTGACCGCCAATTACCATGCCGTCAACTTCGTTAGCATTGCAACCCAAAGCTTGGCTCAAGAAATATTTAAAGCGGCTGCTATCCAAAGCACCACCCATACCAATTACACGGTTTTTAGGTAAACCTAAGCTCTTAAGAGCAAGGTATGCCATGGGGTCCATAGGGTTAGAAACTACTACCAAAATGGTGTTAGGCGAGTATTCAAGGATGTTTTTAGCAACCGATTTAACGATGCCAGCGTTTACGCCAATTAGTTCTTCGCGGGTCATACCAGGTTTACGAGGAAGACCAGAGGTAATTACCACTACATCAGAGTTTGCAGTTTTTGAGTAATCGTTGGTAACGCCTGTTACTACTGTATCAAAACCCATTAACTGAGCAGTTTGCATAATGTCCATGGCTTTGCCTTCTGCCAAGCCTTCTTTGATGTCAATCAACACCACTTCATTTGCTACTTCGTTTACTGCCAATACATTAGCACAGGTTGCACCTACGTTGCCTGCGCCTACTACGGTTACTTTAGACATAAAAATATTCTTTTAATTAGTTAAGTATTTCAATATTGATATTGCAAAAATAGTCTTTTTTCTCAAAAAAGTGTAACTTTGTCCTGCTATTTTCCCATGAAAACACAAAAACTCGTATATATACTTGGCTGTATCGTTGTTTTAGGGGCATTTACTCAATGCTCAACCAAAAAAAACAACTGGGCTACTCGTTCGTATCATTATGTTACGGCACGTTACAATGTAAACTTCAACGCTAAACAAGCTTTTGAACAAGGCGAACAAGCCATCGAAAAACAGCATAAGGATAATTATTCCGAAATTCTTCCCGTTTATCCAATCAGCGATCATAAAAATGCTTCGGTTGCATCTTCGGATATGCAACGAACAGTAGAAAAATGCCAAAAGGCCATAAAACTACACTCCATTGTCAAGAAACCCAAGCGAAATGCTTCGCGTGCCAAAGACCCCTCTTACAAAGCTTTTATGCAAAAAGAGGAATACAATCCCATGGTGCAAGAGGCATGGCTATTGATGGGTAAGGCGCAATTTTATCAGTTGGATTTTTTAGCAGCCAACGCCACATTTGCTTATGTTATGCGTCATTTTGACGACAACAAAGATGTAGCTACCGAAGCACAATTGTGGGGAGCGCGTAGTTACGCCGAAATGGGATGGTTTTACGAGGCAGAAGACATGCTTAAACGCATGGACGAGAAGTCTTTTACCCCACAAACCAGCAAAATCTACGTATTAGTCATGGCAGATTTGTTGCTCAAAAGAGAACAATATGCCGAATCGATACCTTTCTTAGAAACAGCCATTAAAGAAGCCAAGGGGCAAGACAAAGCGCGCTTATGTTATATATTGGCGCAAGTTCACGAGGCATTAGGTCATTATAACGAGGCTTTTTCGTGGTACCAACAAACGCTAAAAAATCATCCATTGCACGAGATGGAATTTAATGCTATGCTTTCGCAAGCACGTTGTTACCAAGGTAAGGATACCAACCCCATTTTAGAGGATTTGCAAAAACTCATCAAAAAGCAAAGCAACCAAGAATACTTAGATCAAATTTATTATACCATTGCACTGTTGTATCATCGAAACGGTAACATGCAACAGGCAGAAGAATTTTATCAAAAGGCCATCGACTCGAGCATTAGAAATGGTATTGATAAGGCAAATGCCTTGGTTGCCTTGGCGGATATTCGATACGACGAAGAAGAGTACGTGGCAGCGCAACCATTGTATAACGAAGCACTCCCCATTATCCCTTCCGATTATCCCAATTACGATGTTATCGAAAAACGCACCTATCTATTGAACGATATTGCCCGTAACGAGCAAACGGTAGCGTTAGAAGATAGTTTGCAGGTTTTGGTTAAGCTTCCACAAGAGGAACAAATCTCCATTATTGAGAAAGTAATAGAGGCAAAGAAAAAAGCAGACGAAGAAGAAGCAAAGCGTTTGCAAGAAGCAGCACGCCAACAAAGCCTACGCGACCAAAGCAATGCGCTTAGCCAAGCGGGATTATCGTTGGGCGAAGTTGCCGATAAATCTTGGTATTTTTACAATCAGACTTTGATAACCCGTGGCCGAGTAGAATTCCAAAAAGTATGGGGTAAACGTATTTTGGAGGACGATTGGCGTCGTAGCAACAAAATGTTGGCTTATGCAGATACCGACTCGCAAGAGGATGATGAGGATACAGACGACGAGGATGAAACATCGACCCAACAAAAGGGGGTGGCACTAACTCCTTACGATGTAGATTATCATTTGCGCTTATTGCCCGATACGCCCGAAAAACTAATCGCTTCTAACAATGCCATTCAAGATGCATTGGGCAATTTGTTTATTTTGTACAACGAAAAATTGGGTCAGCACGAAAAAGCACTTGAGGTGTACGAAGAGTTAAAACGTCGTTTCCCCGAGTTTGCAGGTATGGGCGAGGTGCGTTATCGCTTGTTTAAAACCTACGAAAGAGCAGAAAACCCACAAGAGGCAGAGCGCGTTAAGCAAGAAATCTTGACCCACCATGCCGACAGTAAATATGCCAAGTTGGTGCAAAACATGGAGATAGAGGACGAAAGCATGCAAGCCAAGGCAGAAACGTTGTATCGTAGCACCTATGAGTCGTTTAAAAAGGGCGATTTTGCTACAGTTGTTGCGCAAACACATCAGGCACAAGTCTTGTATCCCGAAAGCGAGATTATGCCCAAATTTATGCTGTTAGAAGCATTGAGTACAGGCAAACAGGACGGAAAAGATGTCTTTAAAGAAAAACTATCTACTATCATCGAAAAATACCCGCAAAGCGATGTATCGACGCTGGCTAAAAACATGGTGGCATTGATAGGTCAAGGAAAAGAAATACAATCGACCACTCCTGTTTCGACGCTTTCCGAAGAACGCTCCAAGGTAGTGACGCAAACCGAATATGCCGAAAACTTACAGAAAGCAGGCTTTACGTACAACCCCGAAAGCGAACACCTGTTTGTATGTGCGGTGTCGGCGACCGATTCGGTTAAAAACGAAGTGTTGTATGCCATTGGTGTCTTTAACTTTACACGTTTCTTGCTCAAAGATTTCGATTTAAATGTAAGGCAATTAAATGATAGCTTGTATGCTGTTGGCGTGTCAGGATTAGTAAGTTTAGACGAAGCCTTGTGGTATCAAAACAACTTACTTGCCGACCAAAATGTGCGTAAAGTTTTAAGTAATACATCGTACAAAGCTTTTGTTATCTCGGTCGATAACTTTAAGTCTATCTTCGATAAAGAATCCATGCTCAAATATTTGGAATTTTATCGAGAAAATCAGCTTGAATTAGAAGAATCTGAAGTAATTTCAGAACTAAAACAATCATCAGGATTTGTAGAATAATAAAACAAACCATCGATTATTCACATTCGTTCATCAATTCGTCACCGATTAGTCGGTTAGTCGATTAGTCAATTAGTCAATAAAAATAACCCCTACCGATTAGCCGATTAGTCGGTTAATCGATTAGTCAACAAAAAATAATATGGTAGAAATTAGAGAAGCAGTTAGCCGTAAAGACATGAAAAAATTCGTGCAATTCGGCATCGATCTTTTTGAAGGCAACGATTATTTTTGCCCTCCGCTTGTTTTCGACGAGTTAAACACCTTGGACCGTACCAAGAATCCCGCTTTTGAGGTTTGCGAAACCATTTATTACTTGGCTTATCGTGACGGTAAAGTAGTGGGCCGTATAGCTGGTATTGTCAACCATCAAGCCAACAAGGCATGGAACGTAAAGAAAACACGTTTTGGTTGGTTTGATTTTATCGACGATAAAGAAGTATCAAAAGCCCTGTTGGATGCAGTAGCAGCTTGGGGTAAGAGCAAAGGTATGGAAACCCTAAATGGTCCCGTAGGATTTACGGATATGGACCACCAAGGTTTGTTATTAGAGGGCTTTGAGTACGAATCGCCCATGGCTGCATTGTACAACTATCCCTATTACATTGAGCATTTTGATGCGTATGGATTAGAAAAAGAAGCCGATTGGATAGAAATTCGTTGTGTTGTGCCCGAAAAAGCACCCGAAAAAATGGCGCGCATTGGCGAAATGATTCAAAGCCGTTATAACGTAAAAATTGTTCCCATCAAAAATAGCAAGGAACTTTTAAAACGATATGGCTATACCTTTTTTGATGTTATCGACGAGGCATATAAACCTTTGTATAATTATTCGCCCCTTACCGAAAAACAAAAGGAATACTATAGTAAAATGTATTTCCCCTTGTTGAACTTTGATTTTGTAACGTTGGTGGTTAACGAGGCAGACGAGATTGTAGCTGTTGGCGTGTGTATGCCAAACTTGACCCCTGCTTTGCGCAAAGCCAAAGGCAAACTGTTCCCATTTGGTTGGTATCATTTACTAAAAGGCTTGAAGGCTAAAAAAATGGAAGCGTTGGACTTGTTGCTAATTGCAGTACGTCCCGATTATCAAAACAAAGGTCTCAACTCTTTGCTATTTATCGACCAAATTCCACGTTATCATAAATACGGCATCAAAGAGGCTCGTGTAACAGCTGTGTTAGAAACCAACACCAAGAACCAAGCCAACTTCCAATACTTGGAACACGAATTCTACAAACGTCGTAGAGCCTACATTAAAAACTTATAAGTACAATATACCTTTTAAATATCGAGGGTTGACATCAACGATGTTCAACCCTTTTTTTGTGTTTATACGGTTAAAACTTAACAAATATTAACAATCGTTTTTTTTTTTTGACACTTTGCGCCGTATATTCGCATATCAATCAAATACTAATTTTAAATACTTAAAATCATGAAAAAATTATTCTTTTTTGGTGCTTTGTGCGCCCTTTTCTGTTTGTCGTCTTGTAATACAAAAACATTGTATAGTACAGCGAGAACTGTTGAGCCAGAAGTAAAATATTACATGGCAGATTTGGATATTAAGACCGAAAAAATCAAAGGTGAGTTTACTTTCCAAAAGAGATTGAATGTAACCGAAAAACAAATGATTGAAAATGCAATCTTTAATGCATTGGACAAAGTTCAAGCAGACTTTATTGTAGGTCTTCAAACTCAAATTTCATCAGAATTTACCAGCACTGGTAAACTAATTGCTAAGAAAGTAATTATTACAGGTTATCCAGCATACTACAAAAACATAAGATTGGTTCCTGAAAAAATTACCAAATTCAATGCTCAAGAGCTAAAATCAGAAACTCCTTATATCATTACAGAGCAAGTGGCAGGCGAAGATAAATCGTATGTAATCATTACTACTACTAACGACAAAGAACAATCTCCTGTTTTGGAACTTAATCCTGAAGAACTATCTGTAGATCATTTGACTTTTAAAAACAAAAAATGCGCTAAATCTGATAAAGAAGGCTCATTTGATGGTCTTTTCAAATCAGAAGGCAAAAAAAATAAAAAATAATAGGTAGATTTAATTTATAGGGGAGTACAAAACAAGTCTTTTGTATTCCCCTATTTTAATTAGCAAAACAATGAAATCTGGCTTTTTGTTCATCTTTTTCTGTTGTAATGCTCTGTGTGCTTTGGCTTCTAACGTCACTCCGATTCTAAGTTTTGACATTAGAAATGATGTTAAACCACCGATTCTATCCATAGTAAACGAATCTGTTAAACTAATTGATTCAAATGGGAACAATGCAATTGATGCAGATGAACATTGTAGCGTTCAATTTAAGGTGTCTAATTCGGGTGTAGGTGATGCCGTTAATTGCAAAGGAGTTGTAGTTGCTACCGGAGATGCGTTGGGCATCAGTGCCAAGTCTGTTCCACTGCCTATTATTCCAGTAGGAGAAACCGTTACCGTCAATATTCCGATAGTCTCTAATAAGTCCACTGTTGATGGAAACGTTAATTTTGAATTATACGTAGAAGAACCATTAGGTTTTGGAACAGATAAAATAGAACTAACAGCCAAAGTCAATGCTTTTATGGCTCCGTTGTTGCAGGTTGTGGACTATACGGTTACAGGAGATAAAGGGGGCTATCTAATGCGAAATCAGTTGTTTGATTTGCAACTGTTATTGCAAAATACGCAGCACGGTATAGCAGAAGACGTTACCATAAAAGTTGAAGTGCCCAATGGTGTCTTTGTGATGGATGAGCCATTAGGCAAATTTCATCAGATGAAGGGTGGCGAAAAGAAATCTTTGATCTATAAAATGGCGATCAATAATCAATACAAGGACGAGGTGATTCCGATTAACGTATTGATTAGCGAAAAATACAATTTGTACGCACGATCGCAAACCATCAACTTGCAGCTAAATCAGCAATTAACAGCTAATAAAATTGTTGTTGATAGCAAAGAGGATGAGTTAGAAGAAATCCAAATAGCATCATTAACAAGCGATGTGGATAAAAACATACCGCAAACAAATTTCGTGAATGATAAAACTTTTGTTGTAATTATAGCCAATGAGAATTATCAAAGTGTGGCAAAAGTTCCATTTGCGATAAATGATGGTGAAATCTTTGGGCAATATTGTGCACAAACATTAGGCATTCCCAAAAATCACATTCGCTTGGTAAAAGATGCAACACTTAATAACATAAAGTACGAAGTGCGTTGGTTAAGTGGTATTATTAAAGCTTACAAAGGTGAGGCAAAGATTATCTTTTACTATGCAGGACATGGCATCCCCGATGAAGCAAATCGTTCTTCCTATTTATTGCCGATTGATGGGAATGGGGGCGATGTTTCAACTGGTTACCGTTTAGACGATTTGTATCAACAAATAGGCGAATTACCCAGTAAATCGGTTACGATATTTATAGATGCTTGTTTTTCAGGAACAAAGCGAGAAGGTGATATGATGGCAAGCGCCCGAGGTGTCGCCATTAAAGCAAAACAAGGTCAGCCAGTAGGGAATATGGTTGTTTTCTCCGCTTCACAGGCAGATGAAACCGCATATCCTTATCACGAAAAGCAACACGGATTGTTTACCTATTTCTTGCTAAAGAAATTGCAAGAAACACAAGGTGATGTATTCTTGTCAGATTTGTCTCAATACATCATAACGCAGGTAAGTCAAAAAAGCATTGTAGAAAATGGTAAATCTCAAACACCAGTGTCTATTCCTTCTCCATCTGTAGGGGTTGCCTGGAAGCAATGGCAATTAAAATAATAAGTTATAACCTTAAAATCAAAGAGAATATGTTTAGGAAAATTTTTACAGTAGCATTGTCATTCGTACTTTTTGCGAGTGTTTCTGTAGCACAAGACTTCAATACATTAAGCAGAAAGGAAGCAAAGAAGTTAGAAAAAGCGGCAAAAAAAGAAGCCAAGAAGTTAAGCAAAGAGGGCTGGATAGTATCGCCTGGTTCATTGACTTTGGAAGCTCAGTTAGCCAAGTCATATAAAATGCTATCAGAAGTGGACGAGAACTATTATCCTCGTTTCTATATGGCAGAAGCCATGTCTATTGGCGAAAATTATGATGCAGCTAAAATGCAGGCTTTAGAACTTGCAAAACAAAATTTAGCAGGTCAAATCCAAACCGAAGTTACTTCAATCATTGAGAGTACGGTTGCTAATACGCAATTAGAGGCAGAAGAAGCTGCCAGTGTTGTCGAAACTGTTTCGGCAAGTAAAAATGTCATAGCACAAAGTTTAGGAAGAGTAATTGTTGTTACCGAAACTTATCGTGTTCTTTCTAATAAAAATCGAGAAGTTTTGGTTCGTATCGCCTACAATGCAGAAGCAGCTAAAAAACAAGCAAAAGTTGCCATTAAGCAAGAATTACAAGAAAAAGGTAATCAATTGCACCAACAATTAGATAACTTATTAGGCTTCTAAGTCAAATCCCTAAATACAATATTATGAAAAAAACATGTTTATTGCTAAATATCGTTTGCTTATTGTTACTCGGTGTAACTGAAGCTTTCGCACAAAAAAACGAAGGAACAGTCATCTATTCTTCTCCATATACGATTTATACTCCGCATTATGGAACTTCTGTTTCTTCTGTTAATTTAACACCTACAAATGCGCCTAAAAAATCAAAGAAACAAAAACAAGCAAAAGCTCCAAAGTCAGACCAATATAAGGACGAAGTCAATCTAAATATAGAAATGCCACAAAGCACAGGAAGTCGTTCTGTATTTTTAGGCGTAAACTATGGCATCGGTTTTCAAATAGATTATGATCTAACCCTAAAGACTGGAGTAGGATTGGATTTTGCCTATCCAATTACAAATAATTTTGGACTTGGTGCCTATTTTTCGATAGGCAATTATGTGTCATTTGGTGCGCTAACTACCATTGGAGATTATGTAAATAAACCTGCTGCTTTTATAGGAGGATTGGGTTTTGAATATAGTTTCCTTGGGTCTATCAACGCTGATATTCGTCTGGGAGCCATCTTTAAAAAAGATTGGTATATAATGACTACCATTGCAACAGGAAGCCGTACGACCATTGCAATGACGTTTAATGTCGGATTTAATTTTGGTAGATTTATTAAATGATAGTATTGCTTGTGCATTAGTGTTATTCTTTTTGCAAGTATGGGTATGAGATATGTCCTGAAGATAGGTTGCTTGTTACTTCTTTTTGTCCCGTTATCTGTGTATGCCAAAGATTTAGTAATGCTCGAGACGGTGTATGAATATCAATCGGATAATGAAAACGAGACACCACGCCAAGCAACTTACAAAGCCATAGAAAGAGCAAAAATAAAGGCCTTAGAAGAGCATTTTGGAGTTGAAGTATCGCAGGTAAATGCTTCATGGAATAAAAACAAGCAAGAGAATAGCGCAGTCTCATCTGCATCGCATTTCCTTTCTATGTCAAGTTCGGCTGTTGGCGGAGTATGGGTAAAATCAGAAAAAGAAACCGTATTATCTACTTCTTTCGAAAAAGGCTTTTGGCTTGTTAAGGTACAGGTAAAAGGTCTTGCACGTAAAAAGAAGCAGTCCGAAATTCAAATATCTGCTGATGTGCTGAAAAACTGTACTGGTTCGTCTTGTGTCTCAACTCAATTTAGCAATGGAGAGCAATTGTACATGCGTTTTTCTTCGCCGGTGGATGGTTTTTTGTGTGTTTATTTGGTGGACGAAGAACAAATGGCATATTGTTTACTACCCGATCAGTATGCCACCACGGGTAGGCAGGAGATAAAAGCCAATACGGAATATATCTTTTTTTCTGCCGATAATTCCCAACAGTTGGTAGATGAATATGTACTCACTACAGAAAAAAGCGTAGAGCATAATGTTTTATATGTTGTATTTTCACCAAACGATTTTGTTAAATCTAATGTAAGAACCAGTCACCATGAAGTGGCTACCTTACCTCTTGTACAACCTTATAAGGATTTCTTGCTCTGGTTGTCAAAGCATCAGATAGCAGACGAAGATATGGTGGTGAAAAAGGAAATTATTACAATAACTCAATGAAAACTTTTTTGCTAAGACATACCATTTTATTAGGGTTTTGGTTGTGTTGTATCGCAATCATTGCTTCCGATTATGTATCTAATGTTGATGCGAAACAATATGGCAAACAAATCGTAATAACCTATCAGCTTGCCAAGAGTGCAGATGTGGGGGTGTTGTTATCCCTGAATGGCGGTCAGACCTATCAAAATATAAAGAGTGTTACAGGTGATGTAGGGAAAAATGTCAAAGCAGGAAGCAATCGAATCTATTGGGATGTATTGGCTGACTATGAGCAATTTGTTTTTCAGAATGTGCGCTTTAAAGTAGAAGCGAGTGTAGGTAAAACAAGTTTTGATGTCTCTGGTGTTACCTTTAATATGATTGACATTGCTGGTGGTACATTTTATATGGGATGTACGTCCGATCAAGGGAACTTGTGTAATGAAGATGAAAAACCAGTTCATGAAGTGTCCCTATCAGATTTCTACATGGCAGAAACGGAGGTGACGCAAAGATTGTGGCAAGTTGTAATGGGTACAAGTATCACAAGACAGAAAGAGAAAGCCCAAGCAACTACTCTAGCGGGTGAGGATTCCAATTTCCCGATGTATTACGTAAATTATGATGAGGCACTCTTGTTTTGTCAAAGATTAAATAAACTACTCGAAAAACAAATCCCAGAAGGTTATTCCTTCTCATTGCCTACAGAAGCTCAGTGGGAATATGCGGCTCGTGGAGGTCAAAAAGATAGGCAATCTATTTATGCAGGAAGTGATGAACTGGAAATGGTTGCGTGGTGCACCTCAAATGCAAAGCATCGTGTTCATCCTGTAAAGAGCAAATTGCCTAACGAATTGGGACTCTATGATATGACGGGTAATGTATGGGAGTGGTGCTTGGATAGGTATAACCCTAAATACTATAGTAGGTCGCTCAAAGAAGACCCCCGAAACCTCAGCTCTGGCAGTCAGCGTGTAAATCGTGGTGGTGCTTGGCATGGATACGCTGGTAGTTGGCGTGTCGCTCGAAGAAATGGCAACGATCCCGGTGAAAGAAATGATAGTTTAGGATTTAGAATTGTATTGACTCAAACTACCCGTAAGGTGGATATGGTAGAATGGTTAAAAGAAACATTTGATTATGTTGCACTTGAAATTCAATCACACCCAACCGCAGATCAGC
>CALDQH010000105.1 GCA_937911935.1 uncultured Bacteroidales bacterium
ACATCATGTTGTACCAGAAGTCCCACAAGTGGAGCAAAAGGCCCAACACTACGATTACACCGAGAACGAACATGTTTTGAGATGCCCATTCTACCTTACCTGGACGATCAGTCACTGCATAACGGCTTGCACCGCGAGCACGACGGTTTTGCAATGTCAAGATGAATGCATACACAAAGTGCAAAACGACCAATGCACCGAGGCCTACTGTAGCAGCTACAGCATACCAGTTGGCACCAAGCATTTCACAAATGGTGTTGTAAGCATCTCTCGAAAACAACGCCACGAGGTTCATACAACCATGGAAAGTGAGAAACAAGATGAGTGCGATGCCTGTGACAGACATGATCACTTTCCGTCCGATGGAGGATTGAGTTAACCACATAAATGTTTAAGAATTTAGTTGATATTAAAAATGATTTAAGTTTTTCATAGATATCCCATAAATAGGGAACATTCCACCTTGCAAAAGTAATACATTCCTTTTTTGTGGCAAAATTATTTATTTAAGAAACGATAGCATTTTTTAGGTTTTTCAGCATTGTTTCACTCTTTTTGAACAAACCAAGACCTTTTTTTCACGAGACGTCGCGAAATTTAAAAAAGCTTAGACCTTTTTTGAAAAAGATTAAACCTTTTTTCAAGGGGGATACTACTGGTCTGAAAGAAGTCTTTTTTCGCCCACCATTACCCTCTGCCCCCGTCTCTATTTTTATACAAAATATGTCGCCACCCCTGAATTGGGATGACGACATATTATATTTATTGTCTCAGATTTAAATCTGTGCAATTATTGCCTGTATATTTTCACGATTTGCATATCGAATGTGAGCATGGAATAGGATGGCACAGCTGTGGACTCGGTGCTGCCGTAGCCCAGCTGGTGAGGAATGTACACGAGCCAACGTTCGCCCTCACCCATGTGCATTGCTGCAGTAGTAAAACCTTCGACTGTATTGCTCACAGCCAACTTTGAAGGGCTGCAGAAGTCGGGATGAAACACCGAAGATTCATTGGGGATTGGGCCGGAGAAGTCTGCCACCTTGCCATCAGGATAAGATGTAGAGGGCTGAAGGCGCAGCATATAGTTGACGCCGATACTATCTGTATAGAAGGCAGGGGCGCTCTTGGCTTCACCGCTAACTTTTTTCATACAAATGGAATCGATAGCCTTGCCATTGACACGTTCGTCCTGGGCGTATGTGCGATACACACGCCATGGGCAATGCGCTTCCCAGTCGTCGCCATATTTCTCGCGAGCCTGAGCGATTGAGTCCTTAGCATCTTCTAATTGTTTGATGAAGGCATATTCGTTCTTCTTCTGCCAATCTACGTATTCCTCCTCGTCGTCCACATTGTCTGCGCACGATACAAAGGCACACATTATTAATAGAAGGAGGGACATCCATCCGAATTGCAATTTCATGCTCTTATATTATTATATAGGTGTAATGCTTAGATTTTCTTGAGCAATGAGGTCAAGCTCACTTGGTCTTCGATCAAACCGCGGAGGTCACTGATCTTGACACGTTGTTGCTCCATAGTGTCACGATTTCTCAATGTCACGCAGTCGTCCTTGAGGGTGTCGTGGTCGATAGTAATACAGAATGGAGTACCTACGGCGTCCTGACGACGGTAGCGCTTACCAATTGAGTCCTTTTCGTCGTATTTGCAGTTGAAGTGGAACTTCAAATCGTCCATGATTTCGCGTGCTTTTTCGGGAAGTCCGTCCTTCTTTACCAAAGGCATTACCGCCAACTTAGTAGGAGCAAGGGCTGCAGGCAAACGAAGTACTACGCGAGTTTCGCCGTTTTCCAAAGTTTCTTCTTCATAACTGTGGCACATCACGCTCAGGAACATACGGTCCACACCGATACTTGTTTCGATCACGTATGGAGTGTAGCGTTCGTTGGTTTCTGGGTCGAAATATTCGATCTTACGGCCAGAGTATTGTGCGTGTTGCGAAAGGTCAAAGTTGGTACGGCTGTGGATACCTTCGACTTCCTTAAAACCAAAAGGCATACGGAATTCGATATCACAAGCAGCATTTGCATAGTGCGCCAACTTTTCGTGATCGTGGTAGCGGTAGTTCTCTGCACCGAAACCAAGGGCTTGGTGCCATGCCATACGGGTATCTTTCCACTGGTTGAACCATTCGAGTTCGGTGCCGGGTTTCACGAAGAATTGCATTTCCATTTGTTCGAATTCGCGCATACGGAAGATAAACTGGCGAGCCACAATTTCGTTACGGAAAGCCTTACCAATCTGAGCGATACCAAAAGGAATCTTCATGCGACCCGTTTTTTGTACGTTAAGGTAGTTTACAAAAATACCTTGTGCAGTTTCGGGACGTAGGTAGATTTTCATGGCACCATCGGCGGTAGAACCCATTTCGGTCGAGAACATCAAGTTAAATTGACGTACGTCGGTCCAGTTTTTGGTACCGCTGATAGGACATACAATTTCGTAATCTAAAATGATTTGTTTTAGTTCGTCTAAATTATTGTCGTTTAGTGCATTAGCAAAGCGAGTGTGCAATTCTTCGCGTTTAGCTACGTATTCCTGAACACGACCGTTGGTTTGGATAAACATTTCTTTGTCAAAGCTTTCGCCAAAACGTTTAGCAGCTTTGTCGCATTCTTTTTCGATTTTTTCGTCGTATTTAGCCAATTGTTCTTCGATCAACACATCGGCACGATAGCGTTTTTTGCTGTCGCGGTTGTCAATCAAAGGGTCGTTAAATGCATCAACGTGGCCAGATGCCTTCCAAGTAGTGGGGTGCATAAAGATAGCAGCATCGATACCTACAATATTTTCGTGTAGTAGAATCATGCTATCCCACCAATATTTTTTGATGTTGTTTTTAAGTTCAACACCGTTTTGACCATAGTCGTAAACAGCTCCCACACCGTCGTAAATTTCGCTCGAGGGGAATACAAAACCATACTCCTTGCAGTGGGCAACTAATTTTTTGAAAACATCTTCTTGTGAAGCCATATCGCGTAAATTTCTTTAAAATTTGAAGTGCAAATATAGCCCTTTTTTCGTAGTTTTTTGTAATTTTACGGCGAAACTTTGTTTTTTACCTTAAAATCCCCACAATATACCGCATGGAAAATCAAATAGATGACCTCGAATTAGAAAAACAAGACACAACATCCGAAGGTGATAAGGAATTAGCATCCGCAAAAGGCGCTTCGAAAGCCTCTTATGTTGTGCCTAATCTAAACGACGAAAACATCAAGCATCATCTCTCTGGCATGTTCCAAAATTGGTTTTTGGATTATGCTTCTTATGTAATCTTAGATCGTGCTGTTCCCAACTTGTATGATGGTCTAAAACCCGTGCAACGCCGCATTTTACATTCCATGCGTCGCATGGACGACGGCAGGTATAACAAGGTGGCTAACATCGTTGGGCATACCATGCAATTTCACCCTCACGGTGATGCTTCTATTGGCAATGCTTTGGTGCAATTGGGTCAAAAAGACTTGCTTATCGATTGCCAAGGAAACTGGGGAAACATCCTAACAGGCGATAGTGCTGCTGCACCTCGTTACATCGAGGCGCGACTCAGTAAATTTGCGTTAGAGGTAGTTTTTAGCCCCAAAGTAACCGAGTGGAAACAATCGTACGACGGTCGTAACAAAGAACCCATCGTATTGCCCGTTAAATTCCCTTTGTTATTGGTTCAGGGGGTAGAGGGTATTGCCGTGGGTCTGCAAACCAAAATTTTGCCCCATAACTTTAACGAAGTAATCGATGCTGCTATTGCCTACTTGAATGGCGAAGAATTTGAACTATACCCCGATTTTCCAACGGGCGGATACATAGACGTAAGCCGTTATCGCGACGGGGCTATGGGCAGTCGGGTAAAAATACGTGCCAAAATCAATAAAATCGACAATAGAACATTGTGTATCAGCGAGATTCCATACGGAATGACAACTGATAAACTTATCGAGTCGATTATCAAAGCCAACGACAAAGGCAAAATCCAAATCAAAAAGGTAGATGATAATACCGCTGCTCAAGTAGAAATTTTGGTACATTTGCCAGCAGGTCGCTCTACCGACAAAACAATCGATGCGCTATACGCTTTTACAGGTTGCGAACTTAGCATAGCGCCCAACTGTTGCGTTATCTACCAAGAGAAACCCCATTTTATGACGGTTTCGGATGTGCTTAAATTCTCTACCGATAACACCCTTCGTTTGCTCAAAGAGGAATTGTTGATTCAGAAAGCTGAGTTGCAAGAAAGCATATTTGCGCTTTCGTTAGAGCGTATTTTTATCGAAGAACGCATCTACAAGGACAAAGGTTTTGAAGATAGCAAAAGCATGGACGAAGCCGTTGCTCACATCGACAAGCGTTTAGAACCATACAAAACATCGTTTATCCGCGAAGTCGAAAAAGATGACATCTTAAAACTGATGGAAATCAAGATGGCGCGTATCTTGCGTTTCTCGTCCGATAAGGCAGACGAAACCATGGCATCGCTCAATGCGCGCCTAAAAGAGACCAAACACAATTTGGCGCACATAACCGAATACACCATTCAGTGGTTTACGCACTTAAAAGAAAAGTACGGAGCAGCGTATCCACGCAAAACAGAGGTGCGTATTTTTGATACCATCGATGCCGTAAAAGTAGTAGAGGCCACCGAAAAACTATACATCAATCGCGAAGAAGGCTTTATTGGAACAGGGCTTAAAAAAGACGAATTTGTATGCAATTGTTCGGATATTGACGATGTAATTATCTTCTACAAAGACGGTAAATTTAAGGTTGTAAAAGTAGCCGATAAACTTTACGTGGGTAAAAACATTATTCATATAGGCATCTTTAAAAAGAACGACCAGCGTACCGTATATAATGCCATTTACCGTAACGGAAAAGACGGTGCTTTCTTTATCAAGCGTTTCGCCGCTACGGGTCTTACACGCGATAAGGAATACGATTTAACCCAAGGTACTCCCAATACCAAGGTTTGGTATTTTTCTGCCAATCCCAATGGCGAGGCAGAGGTACTACGTGTTTTGTTACGTCCTAAACCCCGATTAAAGAAAACATCGTTCGAACAAGATTTTAGCGAAATCGCCATCAAGGGCAGAGGAGCCATGGGCAATATCCTCACCAAAAACGATATTCATCGCATTGTGCTTAAACACAAAGGTGAATCCACGTTAGGAGGCAGAAAAGTTTGGTTCGATTACGATGTATTGCGCCTTAACTACGACGGCAGAGGTCAGCTATTGGGCGAATTTAATCCGTCTGACCAAATTTTGGTAGTGCTTAAAAACGGCACGTGGTTTACGACCAATTCCGATGCCTCTAACCATTATCCCGATAATATATTGCGCATCGAAAAATTTGATGCAGCCAAGATATGGACTGCTGTTCTTTTTGACGCAGATCAACGTTTCCCTTACATGAAACGTTTTGTCTTTGAGAGCACAACCAAACCATTGTCTTATTTAGGCGAGAACACAAAATCGTCCTTGTATTTATTAACCGATACGGTTTATCCACGCATCGAGGTTACCATGGGTGGTGCCGATGCACATCAACCTGCGCTTACCATCGATGCCGAAAGTTTTATCGGTCAAAAGAGTTACAAAGCCAAAGGCAAACGCATTACTACGTACAAGGTTGCGTCTGTTGTCGAGTTAGAACCCATGCGTATGCCAGAGGTAGAAGAAGAGCCTGAAACTATCGATGAAACCGCAAAAAATAACGATTCTCAAGAGATAACTTTGTTTTAAAATGACACATCAAATACACATTCCCAATACCGATGCGCTACCTGAGGTAGCACAACAATTTTTGCAAAGCATAGGCGGTGCCAAATTGCTGGCATTTTATGGGGCGATGGGCGTGGGTAAAACCACCTTTGTCAAGGCTATATGCGATGCTTTGGGCGTGCAAGATACCGTGAATAGTCCCACTTTTGCCATTGTAAACGAATACACAGACGCTCAAGGCGAAGCGGTTTATCACTTCGATTTTTATCGCATCAAAAAACTTGCTGAGTTGTACGATTTGGGCTTTGATAATTACTTAGACAGTGGCTGTTTTTGCTTGATGGAATGGCCCGAATTGGTAGAAGAACTCTTGCCCGAAGAAACCTTGCGCATTACCCTTATAGAACAGCCAGATGGCAGTCGTATGCTATCATTCGATCTATAAGCCATGAAAGAGAAAAAGGGAAAATTGCGAAAATTGGTAAAGGTACGTGTTAAAGCTATTTCTTTTGCCGAAAGAGAAAAACGTGCCACCGCCTTGTTGCGTGCTGTATGGGAGCATCCAGCTTTTAAGCAGGCGCAAAACGTCATGCTTTTTTGGCCCTTACCCGACGAAATCAATACCATTCCCCTTATCGAGCACGCTTATGCTGTAGGTAAAAATATCTTTCTGCCTGTAGTGGTGGGCGATGATTTGGTGATAAAACCCTACAACCCGATGGCTATGAAGCCAGGTGCTTTTGGAATTTTAGAACCCCAAGGCGACCCTGTTTCGCCAGTACAATTAGACCTAATCATTGTACCTGGAGTAGCATTTGATGCTGCTGGTAATCGCATGGGGCGCGGCAAAGGCTTTTACGACCGCCTTTTGGCAGGTACTTCTGCCACCACCATAGGCGTATGTTATGCCGAACAATATTACCTCTCTATCCCCACAGAGCCCCACGATGTACCTCTAAACGATGTAATAACTGTTTAATTTAGGTAACTCACTCCTCGTACATCTCTAATCTCAATCCCTCGTTGTCCAATACGGCGTACGAAATATGGCTAATCCAATCGCCTAAATAGATAATGCGGGCGGTTTTGGTTAGCATCAAATCGAGCATTACATGGCGGTGACCAAAAATAAAGTAGTCTATATCGGGATTGCTTTGTAAGTATTTTTTGGCAAACTGAACAAGGTGTTCTTTGTCTTCGCCCATGTATTGTGCTTCGTCTTGTTTGTGTTTGTAGAGTCGATTGCTTTTAGACCATTTTAGCCCAAAGGCATAGTTGATGGTGGGATGAACGATGTTGTATAGGCGGCGCACCCATGTAGCATGAAAAAAGTAGTGCATCACCTTGACCATAAAAGGTCGATAGCCTGTGCGGTGCCCGTGTGCTAAGTAAAAGCGTTTTCCGTTAATCTCTTGCACTTCATCGTGTAAATACACCTTCATGCCCAACTCTTTCTCAAAGTAATCTCCTACCCAAATATCGTGGTTACCAATAAAAAAGTGCAATTTCACGCCACTATCTGACAGTTCGGCTAATTTGCCCAGCAAACGAGTATAGCCTTTGGGAATAATGTATTTGTATTCGTACCAGAAATCAAAAATATCGCCCATCAAATAGATGTCAGAAGCCTCGTTTTGGATGGATGTCAGCCATCTAACAAGTTTTCTCTCACGCTCTTTGTCGTCCGAAAAAGCGCAAGCACCCAAATGTACATCAGATAAGAAATATACTTTATCCCTCATAATCAGATTATTTCTACAAAAATAACAGAAATTAGTCTATTTTGTGCGCAAATGACAAAAAAAAGTAAGATATTTGCATTATGATTGAATGTATCATAGAAGGCATTATCATAGGAATCTGTACCTCTATTCCAGTGGGACCGATTGCGATTCTTTGCATCCAACGAACCTTGCAAAACGGCAGATGGCATGGTTTCTGTTCTGGATTAGGAGCAGCCACCTCCGATACCCTATATGCGGCTTTGGCTTTGTTTGGCCTGAATATGGTCATGTCTTTTATCGAGGCTCATCAACTTATTATTCAGATTGTGGGTAGTGCTATTATGGTGCTGTTTGGTATCTATATTTTCTTTCAAAACCCCGCCTCGTCTATTAAAAAGCAACAAGAAGGTAGAGTAAATTATTGGCAAGAATACATTACTGCCTTTTTGCTTACATTGAGCAATCCGTTGATGATATTTTTATTTTTAGGATTGTTTGCTCATTTTAATTTCTTAACCGATGTTACTTCGCCTTTGTTTTACATCGTTGGTATTGTCTCAATCTTCTGCGGTGCTGCCATTTGGTGGTTCTTTCTAACTTTTATAGCAAGTACATTTAAAAAACGATTTAATTTTCGTGGTTTGTGGTTGCTCAATAAAATTACCGGTATTCTAATTGCTTTGTTGGCTTTTATAGGATTGATTGGTAGCCTTTTAGGTATTTCGATATAATGACCTGCATGTTTTATTGTTTTGTTTGCATTACAAGTTTGTATGCTTGTATGATTATAGCTTATGCCCTGGGTTGGTATAAACAACATTCATGCAACCAGAGCAAAACAAAACCATCGATAAAAGTAACCGTTGTAGTGGCACTACGCAACGAGTCGGAGCATTTGCCCTTTTTGTTAAAAGGTTTGCAACAACAAACTTATCCGCATTTTGAGGTTTTGTTGATAAACGATCACAGCACGGACAATAGCAAAACAGTTTTCGATTCGTTTTTAGATGGTCGATTTCGGTGGATAGATGCTGTCGAGAAAGGCAAAAAATCGGCAATAGCGCAAGCCGTATCTCTTGCCAGTGGCGATGTAATTCTAACAACCGATGCCGATGTTACTTTGCCTGCTACTTGGATAGAAAAAATGGTACTGGCGTATCAAGATAGGCAAGTAGATTTGCTAATAGGTCCAGTCTCCATGATTCAAGCAACTGCCTTTGAACTGCTGGATTATTGGAGTTTAGAAGGTACAACCATAGGTAGTGCATCTATTCAAAATCCAGTATTGTGTAGTGGTGCAAACTTAGCCTTTTCGCCTTCCTGGTATCAAAAATGCCGACCCTATTTGCATTTTGATGTGCCGTCGGGTGATGATATGTTTTTGCTTGAGGCTACCCGAAGGCTAAAAGGCAAGATATATGCTATAAAGGACAAGCAAGCAACGGTGCTTATTCAAGGTTGTTCGTCGCTTTCTTCTTTCCTAATGCAACGTGCACGTTGGGCAGGTAAGGCTCCTCGTTACAAAGATGCAGCACTCATTACAGCGGCTTTGTTGGTGGCGTGTATGCAGATTATAGGTGTGGCAAGTATGATTATTGCCTTTTGGCAACCGGTGTTTGTCTGGTTTATTTTGGCAAAATCAGTGGTCGATTTGTTGTTAGTGGGGCAGGTTGCCTTATATCATCAAACCTATAAACCGATGCTGTTTTATCCTTTTGTATCGATTTTGTATCCTTTATACGTAATTATAGTATTGATTCTAACTTTATTTCCTTTGCAATGGAAACAACGAAAATTATAAAACATTTCTGCATCGCTATTTTGGTTATGATGTGTTGTGCCTGTGGAGCAAATTCAGAACAGTCTAAAACACCCTCTGCTAACCAACCATCTGTACCTATTTTTAATGCGGATAGTTGTTATGCCTTTTTAAAAGCACAAACAGATTTTGGCGCTCGTGTGCCTAATTCGCCTGCGCATGTGGCGTGTGGTGATTTTCTAGTTGGTCAATTTAAGCAATATGGGGCAACCGTAATTGAGCAAGATGTTCAATTGTCGGCATACGATAATACCAAATTACAAGCACGTAATATCATTGCTTCTTGGAAAACAGAAACACCCAATCGCATCATGCTTTGTGCGCATTGGGACTCCAGACACATTTGCGACGAAGACCCAACCCCAGCACACCGCAATCAACCTGTAATGGGGGCAAACGATGGTGCAAGTGGGGTGGCTGTGTTGTTGGAAATAGCGCGTTTAGTAGCGCAACAACAGCCTCACGTTGGTTTGGACATTATTCTTTTTGATGCTGAAGATTATGGCAATTCGGATGTTGATCATTCCTTTTGTTTAGGCTCTCAATATTGGGCAAGAAACCCGCATAAAAGACCCTATCAAGCAAGATTTGGTATTCTCTTGGATATGGTAGGGGGTAAAAACCCAACATTTGCCAAAGATCAAGTATCCATGTATTATGCTTCTGATGTTGCTAATATGGTTTGGGACAAAGCTGCCCAGTTGGGATATGGTAATGTGTTTGTTTCTGACTTGGGTGGTGGCGTAATAGACGACCATTATTATGTAAATATGCTTTCTGGAGTACCATGCATTGATATTATTCACCATCATGCTCAAAATGGTTTTCCAGAAACCTGGCATACTACCAACGATGTAATCGAAAATATCGATAAAAATACCCTACATGCTGTAGGCACCGTTGTTACACATGTGTTGTACGAACTAAAATAAATACGCATCACCAAATCACCAACATAAATGCTCCAACCCTATTTAAATAAAGGAATCATAGAGTGCGGACTTGACGAAGCAGGTCGTGGCTGTTTAGCAGGTCCAGTTTTTGCTGCTGCTGTTATTTTGCCGCCTGATTTTAGCAACGAAATGCTTAACGACTCCAAGCAATTGTCAGAGGCAAAACGCTATCAGCTAAGACCCATTATTGAGTGGCAAGCATTGGCATGGTCTGTAGGTGTAGTATATCCCGATGAAATAGATAAAATTAATATCCTAAATGCGTCATTTTTAGCGATGGAAAGGGCAGTTTTGGGGCTTTCTGTCAAACCCCAGCATTTATTGGTAGATGGCAATCGTTTTAAAACTACTTTGGATATACCGTTTACTTGCATTGTAAAAGGTGATGGTAAAATGCAAAGCATAGCTGCAGCCTCTATTCTGGCAAAAACCTATCGTGACGATTATATGAATCAAATAGCCGAGTCGTATCCCCAGTACCAATGGGCAGAAAATAAAGGTTATCCAACGCAGGCGCACCGGTTAGCCATTCAGCAGTATGGTATCACGCCTCATCATCGGTTAACGTATGGGGGAGTAAAGGAGTACATAAAAGAGGCTTCGGAATAATCCGAAGCCTTAAATTTTATATAATCTTGTGCGAATCAATGGTTTTGTCTTCTTCGCCCTCTTTAAATTGTTCGGGATACAAGACAATATAACTATAATCTTTAAAGTAGGTTGCCATCTGTTTGGGCAACTTGTCCAGTAAAGGAGAGTACGATAAACTCGCCTTACGGGCTGTAATAACAATAAACAAGTCGTCTTTCTGTACGACACTGGTAAGCATTAAAAAATCGTCCCAATCTGCCAGAAGTGTATAGGTTGTTGCCGTGCTATAGCGTTTTTGCTTGATATGCGATTTGAGTGCATCAAGTGTATCTTCGGTGGCATAAAACAACACCGAACTACCCGTTTGGCTTGCTAAGGTATAGATGCGATCGCACCAATTTCTAAAGCCTGTTTCAAATTGAGCGCTACTGGGTACGGCAACGACCAAACGGTTAATGGTTCCCAATGGTTGAATAGACTTGTAAATACAAATCATGCGGTTTACGTTACCAAGCAAAGAGTCTGCCATGTTTCCCAAGAAACTGTCGCTGATGCTGCTTTTTTGATGTAGTCCAATGATAACGTCCGAGATATTTTTTTCGCGTACTACGTTAATAATGCCACTAGCAATGTTTAAGTCGTATCGCGAAATCATTTTCATTTTTGTGTCGCTGGCAGCACAAAGGGTAGCTGCTTTTTCCAACAATTTCTTGCCCGATTGCAACGACTCTTTCGAGTTGTTCGGCACAACATTTAGTCCGTAAATAGGGTGGCTGTTCTTTTTGTCTTTTATGAGAACGGCCAAATCGACTAAACCTTCTATGGTCGAAGGGTTAGCAATGGGTATTAGAATACGATGCTCTGGTCGATAGGTATCTTTTTCTTCGTCCTCTTTGGCTCCCTCGCTGGTTGCCATCATCTTGGCAGATCGTTCTGTAACAATTGAACTGATGGTACAAGTAATCAATATCATGATAATGGTACCATTTAATATTTCGGTGGTAAGTAGCCTGATAGGCTCGTTGTTTGCGGTATAGCCCACAATGACATTATAAGCAATCATGACAGCTGCCAAGGTAGCTGCTGCTTGTGCATTGCTCAAGCCAAATATCATCTTACCCTCCAATTTGGACATCTTAAAGCAGAGACGTGTGCTAACTGCAGCCCAATATTTAGACAAAGTGGCTATGAAGGACATGACAACAGCTGCTAAAAGGGTGGTATAGCCATCAAAAATAACGCTAAAGTCAACAATCATGCCCACGCTTATCAAAAAGAAGGGTATAAAAATAGCGTTGCCTACAAAATCGATGCGGTTCATCAGAGGCGAGCGCTTGGGAATAAGTCGATTCAGGTTGATACCTGCCAAGAATGCACCAATGATGTATTCTATGCCCGCCAATTTGGCCATAAACGATGACAAAAACACAATCGCCAATACAAAGATATATTGCGAGATACTATCTTCTACACGTTTAAAAAACCATTTGCCTATGCGGGGTATCAGAACAAACATAAACACGGCAAATAGGATATTTGAGATGGCAAATTCAGCCCAGAACCTCCAATTGATACTGCCTTGTTTTACCATTTCGAGTGATATAACCAACACCAACAACGATAAAATGGTGGTAATCATGGTTCCGCCAATGGTAATGGTAACAGATCGACTCCTACTAACCCCTAATCGGCTTACAATGGGGTAGGCAACCAAGGTATTTGAGGCATACATACTTGCTAGTACAATGGCAGATAACAAGGTGTATTTGGTAAATACCTGTAGGTTATTGGCTTCTCCGCTTGTCCAGGTTACGAGAGAGGGATCTCCTGCTATGTTGCTGTATATATGCTCAATTAGGAAGTAACCTGAGGTAACTCCTAATATCATCGGGATAAGAAAGGTAAACAGACCAAAAACCAAACTCTTGCCACGGTTACGCCTAAAGTCGTCCATATCCATATCTACCCCTGCCAGGAACATAATGTACAGCACGCCTACCTGACCAAAAAGTTTAAAGCTACTATCGTAGTCCAATAAGCCAACACCGTTTGGTCCTAAGGCAACTCCTGCCAATATTAAGCCCACTATGTGTGGAATCCGCAGTTTGTTAAATACAATCGGGGAGAATAAAATAATACTCAACACCACGAAAAAAATAAGCGTGGGGTCTTGCAGCGGAAGATGTATGAGTTCTTTAATATAATCCATGTATTAAGGTCTTGTTTGTCCATTTCCTACAATTAACCATTTGTAGGTAGTTAGTTCGGGCAATGCCATAGGGCCTCTGGCATGTAATTTTTGGGTACTGATACCAATTTCGGCACCCATACCAAACTGACCTCCGTCGGTAAAGCTGGTAGGTGCGTTGTGATATACGCACGATGCATCGATTTCTTGCAAGAAAGAGGCTGCTGCTTCTTCGTTTTCTGTTACGATGCTTTCGCTGTGTTTAGAACTATATGTGCTGATGTGGTCGATAGCATCTCTTAGGCTATTGGCAGTTTTAATGCTCATGCGATGTGCCATAAATTCCTTGCCAAAACTTTCGGCGTTTGCTTGGGTAAGTAACTCGGCAGGGTAATGTCCTTGCAAAGCGGTGTATGCGGCATCGTCAGCTTCAATAACCACCTCTTTTTCTTGGATTAAACCCGAGCATATAGCAGGTAGGTCGCTTAATCTGTCTTTGTGAATGACCAAGCAATCCAAGGCGTTACAAACGCTAACGCGACGTGTTTTAGCATTTTCGATAATGGCTTTTCCTTTTGCCAAATCTGCATCCTTATCAAAATAGCAGTGAACAACGCCTGCACCCGTTTCTATTACAGGAACCATGGCATTTTCGCGTACGTATTTAATCAAACCTGCGCTACCACGTGGTATAATCAAATCAACATAGCCCACAGCGTTTAGCAGGTCGCCAGTTGCCTCTCTGCCTGCAGGTAGAAGGTGAACCATGTTTTCGTCTAAGTTATTCTCTTTAAGAACTTCTTTGATCAAACTTACAATAGCAAAGTTGGAATTGTAAGCATCTGTCCCCCCTTTTAGAACACAAACATTGCCCGTTTTAAAACATAGCGAGAATACATCAAAGCTAACGTTGGGTCGTGCTTCGTAGATAATGCCAATTACTCCAAATGGAACAGCCTTTTTGGTTAGTTTTAGCCCATTGGGTAGTTCTCTGCTTTCTAATACGTTGCCCACAGGCGATGGTAGCGATGCTACTTTTCTAATATCCGATGCGATGTCATAAATGCGTTGCTTGGTTAAGAGTAATCTGTCGTAAAGCGGATTACTCTTTTCCATGGCAGCTAAATCTTTTTGATTTTCTGCCAATAAGTCATCGCATTTTTCTTCGGCTTTACTTGCTAATGCTAATAAAACATGGTTTATTTCTTGGGTGGATACTAAATTTAACTTTCTCGAAGCACAAAGTGCATTTTCTTTCCAGGTATTCATGGTGTAATTGTTTAAAGCAGTTTTAGCTAAAAAGGTGTTATCTCCATGCAAATATAGCATTTTTTTTGTGTTTTTTAGGGTCAAGGTGCTATTTTATTACACAGCAATTTTAACGGGCAAAACCCTATTTCTTAACACATTTGTATAATGATTGTATTGTGTTTGTAATAAAATTGCACAAATATGCTAAAAATGAGCCGTTTTGGTTAAAATATCTATAACAGTGCGGTTTAATTCAAAAAAACGCCACATATTTGCATTGTGATTTTTTCATAGTATTTGATTTTAAGGTTAGCAAATAGGTAGTCAGGCGTGACTGCCTTTTGTTTTTTTATACCCCTTGTTAAGTTCCTCAAATGCTTCTCCTCGACGATTGCCTGGACTAAAACCGAAACCCCTATAAAAAAGGGCAGACCCATTGGATCTACCCTATTTAATGCGTATGCTGTTTCTATTTAATTGATAAACAAGTAATCGTAGTGTATAAATGGTCTAAGCCCTTTTTTGCCAATGTTGGCAGTAGCTTTTTCGCTATCCATTTGAGCTTTGCCCACTCCCAATTCGGTGCCATCTTCGGTGGTGATTTTTACAATATCGCCTTTTTCAAAACTACCTTCAATGGTCGTAATACCAATAAAAAGTAGCGAATGTGCTTTATCAGATGTTAAAGCTTCTGCAGCTCCTTGGTTTACAATCACCCTTCCTTTGGCAAAACTTTCGCTGTGTGCAATCCATTTTTTTACGCCCGATGCTTCGCGTTCGTTGGCAATAAAGGTAGTATGCTTAATTTGGCTTTCTTTGTCGATTAAATCCAACAAGATACCATCGCGTTTACCGTTGGCAATCATAACGGTAATGCCTTCTTCTGCCACTTTGCGGGCAATGTTACATTTGGTAAGCATTCCTCCTCTGCCAAACGACGATTTGCCCGTCTGAATAAATTTAGAAAGATTGCGTTTGGGTTCTATCTCGGTAATTACTTTCGATTCGGGTAGGTTAGGGTCACCATCGTAAATGCCATCTATATTGCTCAAAATAATCAAGGCTTCTGCTTGCATCATGGTCGCTAATAGCCCCGAAAGTTCGTCATTGTCGGTAAACATCAACTCTGTAACCGATATGGTGTCGTTTTCGTTTACAATGGGCACAACCTTGTTGTCTAACATCACCGATATGCAGTCTTTCTGGGTTAAGTATTGGATGCGAGTACCAAAGCTTTCTTTGGTGGTAAGCACTTGTCCGCATATCATGCCGTGTTTAGCAAATAATTCGTAGTAGCGGTTAATCAATTTTGCTTGACCTACTGCCGAAAACAATTGGCGAGCCGATACGGGGTCTAATTTTTTTTGCAATTTCATTTCGCTTCTGCCCGATGCAACTGCTCCCGACGATACCAAAATAACTTCTACACCAGCTTGGTGTAGTTGTGCTACTTGGTTTACCAATGATTCCATGCGTGCAGTGTCCAATGTACCGTCCTTTTGGGTGAGTACATTGCTGCCAATTTTTACTACAACACGTTTATATTGAGCGTTCATATAGCCGTTTTATTGGTTATCTTTTTGTCTGATTTCAACGCGACGGATTTTTCCGCTAATGGTTTTGGGTAGTTCCTCTACAAATTCAATAATACGTGGGTATTTGTAGGGTGCTGTGATGCGTTTTACGTAATCTTGCAATTCTTTAATCAAGGCTTCGCCAGCTTGGTCTTTGTAGGAGGCTGCCAAAACGATAGTTGCTTTTACTACTTGACCACGAATAGGATCTGGTACGGCCGTAATAGCGCATTCAACAACAGCATCGTGCGACATAAGGGCGCTTTCTACCTCAAAAGGTCCAATACGGTAGCCAGACGATTTAATCACATCGTCGTTTCTGCCCACAAACCAGAAGTAACCATCTTCGTCTTTCCATGCAACGTCGCCTGTATGGTATATGCCGTCGTGGTAAGCCTCTTTGGTGCGTGCTTCGTCACGGTAGTAGCCCAAGAACAAGCCGTATGGTTTTTGGTTTTCGTCTATGCGAATAATAATCTCACCTTGTTCGCCTACCTCGGCGCTGCGACCATCACCCATTACAATGTCCACGTTGTAAGCAGGATTAGGTTTGCCCATAGAGCCAGGCTTTGGCTCCATCCAAGGGGTTGTAAGCACTGTACAGGTGGTTTCGGTTTGTCCAAAGCCTTCGCGCAATTTGATGCCTGTTAGTTCGTAAAACTCTTGATATACGCTTGGATTTAAAGCCTCGCCAGCAATGGTAGCCCATTTAAGCGACGATAAATCGTATTTACGCAAGTCTTCGCGAATCATAAAACGGAAAATGGTAGGAGGCGCGCAGAACGAAGTAATGCGGTAGGTCTCAATCATCTTCAACATATCGGCAGGCGTAAATTTTTCGTGGTCGTACACAAAAATAGAGGCTCCGGCAATCATTTGACCATATAGTTTTCCCCATACAGCCTTGCCCCAGCCTGTATCGGCTACGGTTAGGTGTAAACTGTCTTCGTTGAGGTTGTGCCAATAGCTACCTGTTACGATGTGTCCCAATGGATAGGTAAAATCGTGTGCTACCATTTTGGGATTACCCGATGTGCCCGATGTAAAATAAATAATCGAAATATCATCGTTGTTGTTTACATGCTCATCGCGTACGTATGCGGGTGCATTTTCAATGCCTTGACCAAAATCTTCAAATCCATCATAGACTTCGGGACCTACAGAGATAACGTGTTTTACGCTGGGACATTTAGGCAGTGCATTTTGAATGTGGTCTAATACCACTTTCTCGCCAACAGCCACAATGGCTTTGATGTCCGCAGCCTCGCAACGGTAGATAATGTCTTTCTCGGTCAAAAGGTGGGTGGCAGGAATAACCACTGCTCCCAATTTATGAAGGGCAATAATTGAATACCAAAACTCAAAGCGACGCTTTAAGATAAGCATTACCATGTCTCCTTTACCAATGCCCAATTGTTTAAAGTAGGCAGCGGTTTTGTCGGTTTCGCGCTTCAAGTCGGCGTAGCTAAAATCAATGTGCTCGCCCTTGTCGTTGGTCCAACAGATAGCACGCTTGTCGGGGGCTTCTGCAGCCCACGCATCAACGACATCGTATCCAAAGTTAAAATTTTGGGGTGCTTTTATTTTTAAGTTTTTTACAAAATCTTCTTGCGAAGTAAAACTGGTTTGCTCTACAAAACGTTCTAACATATTCTTATAGGATAATGGCCAAGAAACGGGCCTTTTCGTTATTTAATGCTTTCATTCCGTGTGGTTTGGTAGCGTCAAAGTAGATGCTATCGCCTTCTTCCAAAACAATTTCTTTTCCGTCAATTTCTAACAAAAGAGAACCCTTTTCAATCAAGTTAAATTCTTGACCAGGATGGCTATTTAAGTGAATGGGTTTGTCGTTTGGCTCTACGGTAACCAAAAAAGGCGTAGCTTTGGCATTTTTAAAGCCTCCAGCTAGGTCTCGGTATTTGTAGGCTTTGCTACGCTCTACCGATATGCCTTTGCCTTTGCGGGTTACAAAATAACTTTGTGCGTGGGTTTCGTTGCCCGAAATCAACACAGATGTATCTACCTTAAATACTTGCGACACTTGGCACAAGTAGTTCATGGGAATGTCGGCGTTGCCGCTTTCGTATTGGGCATATAATGTTTCCGAAATGCCAGTTTGTTGAGCCATATCGGCCATGCTCATATCCAACGCGTCACGCAATCCGTGCAAACGTTGGGCAATTTCTTTCATCATATATCTTTGTTTAGTCGTTTATTCAATGCTTCGCATTTCATGAAGTTGCTCACGCTCGGCAAAGCAAATAAATTTGTTCTGCCCTCGCTTAATCGCAACTTTAGTCGTTTAGTCGATTAGTCATTATAACTTGCTTGCTTTCAATCCTTTAATCACGGCATTGGTAAATCCGTTGGCTTCCATCTCGTTCAACCCCTTAATGGTAATACCGCCAGGAGTGGTTACCTTGTCAATTTCAACTTCGGGATGCGACTGATTGGCCTCTAACAATTCAACCGCCCCACGCAAGGTTTGCAACACTACTTCTTGTGCTACTTTGGGATAAATGCCCATCTCTACACCGCCCTCAACAGCGGCTCTAATATACCTAAAGGCATACGCAATGCCACAACTCGATAGCGACATAAGGGCATTTAATTGGTTCTCTGGCACCAAAAATGTTTTGCCCATACCATTAAAAATGTCGCAAACCAAGGCTTTGTCCTCATCGGTAGCGTTGTTGTGTGCCGCAATGGTATTTACGCTTTGCAATACATCAATAGCCGTATTGGGGATCAACCTAAACAAAGTAGGCAATTGTCCTTCTTTATCCAACAAAACGCACAAATCATCGATCGATACGCCAGCAGCAATAGAAATTAGCAATTGTTTGCTGTAATCCATGCTATCTTTGATGCCCTCTATAATGGTTTTTACCAACCAAGGTTTAACAGCCAATACAATAATATCTGCACCTTGAATGGCTTCGGCATTGTTGGTGGTTGTTTTAATACAATTGTTATAGGCGCTTAATGCCTTTAATGCATCTTGGTTGATGTCGCTAACGGTAATTTGGCTAATTAGTTGGCTTTGGGTTAGCCCGCGTGCAATAGCACCGCCCATATTACCGGCTCCAATAATGGCTATTGTTTTCATAATTAGTTAATTATAAGCATTTTTTTAGTCTGTTCAAAAAGTCTTGTGCTTGCTCCATGCTCAAACACAAAGGTGGCAACAAACGAATGGTATGTGTGCCAGCAACCCCTGTAAATACCTTTTGCTCAAATAGCAATTTGGTTCTAATTTCTTTGATAGGTTGTTCAAATTCCATACCAATCATCAAACCGTTACCCCTAATTTCTTTGATGCCGTCTATTTTCTTCAACTCCTCTAATAAGAAAGCACCTACCTTGGCAGCATTTTCCACCAAGTTTTCTTTTTCCATAATTTCGAGTACGGCCAATGCGGCAGCACACCCCAAGTGGTTACCACCAAAAGTGGTGCCCAATTGTCCGTAAATAGGAGTAAACATAGGGCTAATTAACATGCCCGACATAGGAAAACCGTTGCAAATACCTTTGGCTACGGTTATAATATCTGGTTTGATGCCGTAATATTGATGTGCAAAGAATTTTCCGCTACGACCATAGCCCGATTGAATTTCGTCTAAAATAAGTACGGTCTCGGTTTCGGTACAAATTTGGCGAAGCTCTTTCATAAAGTCGGTGTTCGGAACTTGAATGCCGCCTATGCCCTGAATGCCTTCGATAATAACAGACGAATAAGCACCCGTGCTTAACTCGGCACGAACACTATCAATATCGTTTAATGCAACAAATGTAACATCCAATCCGGCATTGACAGGAGCAACGTATTTAGGAATATCTGTAACACGAACAGCGGCTGATGTACGTCCATGAAACGACTGTTTGAACGACAAAACTTTGTTTTTACCGTTGTGAAACGAAGCCAATTTTAATGCATTTTCGTTAGCTTCTGCGCCCGAGTTGACCAAAAATAGAGAATAATCTTCGTATCCGCTTGCTTTGCCCAATTTCTCAGCCAACTCTTGTTGCAAACTATTGATAACCGAGTTAGAATAGAAACCTAACTTAGATACTTGCTCCGAAATAGCTTTTACGTATGTGGGATGAGCGTGTCCTACCGAAATAACAGCGTGACCGCCGTACAAATCAAGGTATTCGTTTCCGTCTTTATCGTAAACGTTGCAACCATTTCCCCTTACAATTTCAATGGGAAAAAGAGGATATACATCAAATAATTTCATAACTACACGTGCTTAAAAGATTAGAATGCGCTGCTTTTAAGTTGCAAGCCCATATTTTCGGGCAATCCGAAAATCAGGTTCATGTTTTGAACGGCTTGTCCCGATGCTCCTTTTAATAGGTTATCGATAACGGACAAAATTAACAATTTGTTGCCGTATTTTTCCAAATGAATCAATACTTTATTCGTATTTACCACTTGTTTTAAGTCTGGATTTGACTCAATCATAAAGGTAAAGGCGGCATCGCGGTAAAAATCGGCATACAATTTACGCAATTCGCTTAGTTCCAAATCGCAGTCCACATAACTACTAACAAAGATACCACGCGAAAAATTACCCCTTACAGGAATAAAGTTAATAGCATGGTCAAAGTCTGGTTGCAATTGTTTGAGCGATTGGTTAATCTCTTTTAGGTGTTGGTGATTAAAAGCCTTGTAAACCGAGATGTTGTTGTTTCGCCAACTAAAGTGTGAGGTTGGACCTGGTTTAACACCTGCGCCAGTCGAGCCTGTAATGCCATTGGTGTGCACCTCGCCTTTTAGCAAACCATTAGCAGCCAAAGGAAGCAATCCCAATTGAATACCAGTAGCAAAACAACCTGGGTTGGCAATTTTGGTCGCATTCATGATGCGTTCCTTGTTTAATTCGGGAAGTCCATACACAAAACCATTCGACTCATCGCGAAAATCTTGCGATAGGTCAATGATTTTTACATTCTCTGGCACTTGGTTCGCGTCTAAAAATTTCTTGCTATCGCCGTGTCCCGAGCAGATGAACAATACATCAATTTCATCCAAAGGCAACATATCGGTAAAAGTCATCTCTGTTTCGCCGTACAAACCTTCGTGTACATCGTACAACTTATTGCCTGCGTTACTGGTGCTATTTACAAATGTAATGTTTGCTTCGGGGTGGTTAAGTAAGATGCGCAATAATTCGCCAGCTGTATAACCTGCACCCCCTACAATGCCTACTTTTATCATGTTATATAGTTGTTTAGTTGTTGATTTGTTTAGTCGATGACTATTTGCGTTCTTCTGGATGCGCTAAGTAATATGCACGTAATGCGGTGGCAGATACTTTGATAAATCCTTTTGCATCGTCCGAACTCCATGCTTTAGCTGTTTCGCCATATTCGCCTAATTTGTTCTTAACCAAATCGTTAGGAGAATCTACGCCGATAGTTTGGAACATCAAAGGACGCAATTCCAAGGTAACTTCGCCCGTTACATTGCGTTGGCTACTTTCTAACATGGCTTCGATATCGGGCATAACTGGTTCCAAATATTGGCTTTCGTGCAAGAACATGCCGTACCAGTTAGAAACTTGATCTTTCCAGTATTGTTGCCACTTTGACAAGGTGTATTTTTCCAAGAAACGGTGAGCTCCGATAATCAACATAGGTGCAGCGGCTTCAAAACCCACACGACCTTTAATACCGATAATAGTATCTCCAACGTGGCAATCGCGACCAATGCCGTATGCGGCACCAATTTCTTCTACAGCTTGAATAGCTTCGATAGGATCTTCGTATTTTTTACCGTTAACCGATTTCAATTCGCCTTTCTCAAAGCCCAATTTCAAAAGTTCTGGACCTTCCTTGGTAGCGTGTTTCAAATAAGCGCATTCTGGCAAACCTTGGGTTGAATCCAAAATTTCGCCACCGCAAATAGAAGTGCCCCACAAACCAACGTTGTACGAATATTTAAGTTTCGTAAAGTCGGCAAAATAACCATTTTTGTTGAGGTAATCCACTTCTTCTTGGCGGGTTAAGTTGCCATCACGAGTAAGGGTGATGATTTCTACACCAGGAGCCATAACCAAGAAAGTCATGTCAAAACGAATTTGGTCATTACCAGCACCTGTAGAGCCGTGTGCAATAGCCGAAGCGCCAATTTCGTTGGCATAACGAGCAATAGCCATGGCTTGGAAAATACGTTCTGACGATACCGAAATAGGGTAGCAGTTATTACGCAAAACGTTGCCATATACCATGTAACGGATGCTCTTGTCGTAATATTCGCGTGTCACGTCCAAGGTAACGTATTCTTTTGCCCCCAATTTATAGGCATTTTCTTCATTTTGTTTAAGTTGTTCTGCGCTAAAACCGCCTGTGTTGGCACATGCAGCATAAACTTCGTATCCTTTTTCTTTGGCAAGGTACATAACGGTGTACGAGGTGTCCAAACCACCGCTAAATGCCACTACTACTTTTTTCTTTTCCATGATATATATTTTTTGTTTGTTTAATCGTTTAGTTGACTTAAAAAAATCTTTTCCAAAAACTTTTTTTCTCGCCTTTTAGTTCGCGTTTGGCTGCATCCATGCACATTTTTTGTTTGGGATCGAACAACATGCCTGTACAAATACAGTAGCGACGTCCTGTACGTTGCAAAACTTCGTAGTTTACGCAACCTTCGCATCCTTGCCAAAATTTTTCGTCGTGAGTAAGGTCTGCAAATGTAACAGGTAGGTATCCCAATGCTGTGTTTAATTTCATAACAGCAGCCCCCGAGGTTAAACTAAATATTTTAGCATCTGGCCATCTTTTTCTTGCCAATGTAAAGGTTTGATGCTTGATTCTTCTCGCCAAACCTAATCCTCTAAACTTTTCGGGCACAATCAATCCAGATGTCGTTACGTATTCTTGGTTCTCCCAAGTTTCGATATAACTGAATCCAGCAAATTCTTCCCCGTACAATGCAATAACAGCTTTGCCTTCGCGAATTTTTGTTTTTACGTATTCAGGATCACGTTTTGCAATCCCAGTTCCGCGTACCTTTGCCGCGGCTTCGATGGTAGATAAAATCGTATCGACGTATTTGATGTGACTCTCGTCGGCAATCATGATTTTAACATCCTCGGCTTTCATCTTTTCTCTCTATTAAGTAATTACAATTTTTCAATAATGGACGACAAAATAGCGGTAATCTCATCTCTGGTAAATCCTTCTCGAGGAATGATTAGAATTGTATCATCACCTGCGATTGTTCCTAAAATGGCATTAGAGGCGTTTTCGTCGATTTCGGCAGCAATACCGCCAGCATAGCCAGACCTGGTTTTTAGTACAGCCAACGAACCAGAAAATGCCAATGAATTATTTCCGATAATTTTTGTCTCACTACGCTTCCCATGCGAATAAATCGAAGAGGGAAGTGCATATCTGTATTCTCCCAAGTCGTTGGGAATCTTGGTTATTTTAAGTCGTTTTAAATCGCGCGATAGGGTAGCTTGCGTCAGCGAGTATCCCTTTTCTTTGAGCAATTTAAGCAGCTCATCTTGATTTCCGATGGCTTGTTGTGTTACAATCTCTTTGATAACATGCAAGCGATCCGTTTTATTCCACATAAATGTATATTACCTGAATAAATATTCTGTTTTTCTGAATTTTTATGCAAAAGTAATAATTATATCTGTATATGAATCTTTTTTGGATGAATTTTTATGTAAAAATATACTTTTTAATGAGTTTTGCGATTAAAAAACATCCTAAAACATTAAATAATCTTCCCGTGACCTATTTTGGATTCTAAAACTGTAACAATTAGGGGACTTTTTGTAACAATTTGGTCGATTCTTGTTGCTTTTTACTTATATTTGCATGCTCATAACAAAAATATGAATATGAAAGCAGAAAACAGAGGTAGTTTTTCTTCAAAGATTGGAGTTATTTTAGCGACAGTAGGAACCGCTGTTGGTTTAGGAAATGTGTGGCGTTTCCCGTATGTCGTAGGTGAAAACGGTGGCGGTGCTTTTTTGGTAATTTATATACTATCGCTCATTTTATTAGGAATACCTGGTGTGATGGCAGAGTTCATTATAGGTAGAAACTCGCATGCCAATGCAGTCGATTCGTTTAAAAAATTAGCTCCCAAAACCAAGTGGCACTGGATTGGCTACAGCGGTGTGTTAGCTGGTTTTTTAATCATGGGTTACTATGCGGTAGTTGTAGGTTGGACCTTGGAATATTTGGTTCAATCTTGCATGGGAACCCTTAGTGGAATGACAACCGAACAATATGGTGAGATGTTTAATCAATTTGCATCCGATCCTATTTTACCACTTGTATGGACCCTAATTGCGATGTTGGTTTCTACTTTTGTCGTTGCTCGAGGTGTTAGTGGCGGTATCGAAAAAGCTTCTAATATTTTGATGCCGATCTTCTTTTTGATTATCTTGATTATGGTGGTAAATTCTTTCTTTTTACCAGCATCAAAAGAAGGTATGCTATTCTTGTTTAAGCCTGATTTTTCGCAACTTACACCCGTATCAGTTTTGATAGCAATCGGTCAAACATTTTTCTCACTTAGTTTGGGTATGGGTTGTTTGATTACCTACTCCTCTTACTTTAAAAAAGATGTAAAATTGGCAAAAACAGCTGCACAAGTAGTTTCTATCGATTCGTTGGTGGCAATTCTGTCGGCTATGATTATATTCCCAGCCGTGTTCTCATTTGGCATGGCACCAGAGCAAGGACCTAGTTTGGTGTTCAAAGTATTACCCAATGTATTCCAACAAATGCCTATAGGTTGGTTGTGGTCTATTTTATTTTATGCTTTGTTGTTTATCGCTGCCATTACCTCGCTTATTTCGTTGCACGAAGTGGTTACAGCGTATTTGTTCGAAAACACTTCTCTTTCACGCAAAAAAGCAGCATTGTTGGTAACTACTTTGGTGATTGTGTTAGCCGTGTTTGCCTCGCTTTCGTTTGGAGTTTTAAGCGATGTCAAGATTTTCGGAAAAACATTCTTTGACTTGCTCGATTTCTTTACGGCTTCGATTTTATTGCCTGCGGGTGGATTCTTTATTTCTATCTTTGTAGGTTGGTTTTTGGATAAGCGTATTATTGCAACCGAATTACGTATTAAACATCCCAAGGCACATTTGTTTATCAAAGGATACATTTATTTAATGCGTATCTTTGTGCCTACTTGCATTTTTGCTGTATTCTTGTATTCATTGTTTGGATAAATAGTTAGTGCGGGGCGTATATATGCGCCCCGCATTTTTTATTCCACCATTATATCACCATCTATTTTAATTCTTAATTCTTAATCGTATGTCTTGGTACAAATTCTTCTTCGTGACGCAGGGCGAAAAACGCGGTACGCAGGTACTACTTGTTCTGGTCTTTATTTTGCTAATGTTTCGCACATTATTGGCACAACATCAGGCTGCTGTTAAACCGCAGAATCTGGCAAAAATGCCTCAATTAGTAGCCTATTCTGATACTATTTCCCATAAGTCTGTATCTGCAAAAAACGACCATTTCATCGTAGAACTTAACGCAGCTGATACTACTCAATTAAAACAACTGCGTGGTATCGGAAGCGGGTTTGCAAAAATGATTGTCAATTATCGCACCAAATTAGGTGGCTTTCATTGCAAGGAGCAGTTGTTAGAGGTATATCATTTTCCAGAAGAAACCTTCCGTAAAATTGAACATCAGTTGGTAGTCGATACGACATTGATTACTCCCATCTTCCTTAATACAGCAGATATTAACCAATTAAAAAAGCATCCTTATATTCGTTATTTTCAGGCTAAATCCTTGTACGATAATCGAATTAGCAAAAAAGATAAGCGATACAATACAATCAAGGATATTGTTTTGGATAGGGATGTGACATCGGAGTTTCTTCGGCGTATAGCACCTTACTTGTCGTTTCGGTAGTATTATTGAATGCTTACCTCAATGCGTCTGTTTTTAGAACGGCCCCATTCAGTGCTGTTGCTTTCGATGGGTTCGCTACTACCCATTCCCTGGTATTTTAGGATATTGGGGTTGATGCCATGTTGTATCAGGTAGTTGACAATCGTTTCGGCACGTTGTCGAGATAGAATCCTGTTGTATTCCTCATCACCCACATTGTCGGTGTGCCCTGTAATGGTGTAGGTTTTATCGGGATAGGTATTGATCAGTTTTACAAGTTGTCTTAATTCTGATTCCGATTCGGGTTTTAAACTGCTCTTGTCAAAATCAAAATATATGTGGTGCAAATGAATGGTGTCTTGTACACTCAAAAGTTGCAAAGGAGTGGCAGGTTGAGGTTGTATGACCTCTGGGAGCAAAATTTGGTAGATAATCTTGTGCGAACTTTGGCTTAAACTGCTATCAGCTGCCAAGTAAGCAGTTGTCCCGTCTGCGCTAACCGTCCATCCCATTTCGTCAGCGTGTGTGTTGATGGGATAGCCAATGTTTTGAGGCTCTTCCCAACGATTTGTGCTTTGTCTTTTGCTATAAAAAATATCCAAACCTCCCATCCCAAAGTGCCCGTTGCTCGAAAAGTAAAGGGTGCTATCGTTGGCGTGGATAAACGGGGCTATTTCGTCGTAAGGAGTATTGATCGGTGAGCCTATATTTTGGGGTTTCTCAAATTGCAGTTTGCCATCGGGTAATTTGCTCATGTTACACGACCAGATGTCTTTTTTGCCCATTCCATCGGGTCTATTGCTCGAAAAATACAGGGTGTTTCCGTCTGCACTTAAACAAGGCGTGCTCTCCCAATATTTGCTATTTAAGGGAGCGGGTGCCAAAATTGGCTTGCTCCATTTGCCTTGCTTTTTGATGCAATAATAGATGTCGCAACTGCCTATTCCTCCGTGTTCGGCGCATCGAACAAAAAACAAGTATTTCCCGTCGGCGGAAAAACAAGGAGAGCCCTCGTTGCTTTCGGTATTGATAGGAAATGGCAAAGCAGTAGCAGGTTGCCATATTCCTTTCTCTTTGCGGCTGATGTATATATCTTCTTGTAATTGTAAGGTATTTCCTACAAAGCCACGTTTGCCCATTACTACCGTACTACAAAAGAGGCTGCCGTCCGCGGTGAGAGCAGGCCAAATGTTGTCATAAGGTAGGTTGACGCTATCGCCCATGCTGATGCGTTCGATGTTTACAGGATTACTGCGCAAACTATCTGCTGTACGGCAGGCGTGCAGAGCTCTTTCTTTTGCTTTGGAAGTAGGAAGGGATGCGTAAACCTTTTGCGCTTGTGGATAATTCCCGTTATCAAAATAGGCATTTCCTAAACGTAGTATGGTGGCAGATTTTTCGGTTAGCTTTTTTACTCCCAAGGCTCGTTCTAATGTATTTATACGTGCTTCGGTGTTGTTTTGCGATGCATAAACATCGTCTAAAAGCCAATACCATTGTGCCTCGTTCTTTTCTTTTTTTAGTTGCTTGTTAATTTGCTCGATACTTGCTTGTACTTCGCCACTGCTCCATTTTGCCCTAATTTGCATGTAAACAGATGGGTCAAAAGCCCATAATAAGCTGTTCGCGCAGCAGTAAACAATGATACTGAGCAAGCTTCGTCTGTTATGATGTAAAAAGCCATTCATACCGTTTTCAAAAATACAACTTTTTTTGTACATTTGTCCTAATAAAAGTAATATCGTGTCGCAAAAACAAGTTTTACAGCAGCAACTTAAACAAACCCTCTCTCCCCAACAATTGTTGGTGGTAGGGTTGCTTGAGTGTCCTATTTTGGAGTTGGAAAACAAAATTCAGCAAGAACTAGAAGAGAATCCAGCTTTAGAAGAAGGTGTAGATGAATCTGTGCTCTCCGATGTTACAGCGGACGACGAACAAAGTTCCGATGAAATGGACCAAAATAGCGATTCGCCCGATGCTATTTCTTTGTCCGATTTTAGTGATTATTTATCGGACGACGAATCGGATGATTTTAGTTATGGGGTAGGAAATGTGGCGGAACCCTCCGATTTTGCCTTTGTGAATTATTCGACAGGTCAAGATTTTACCGAATACTTATTGGAACAAATTCGTCTGTTGAATATATCAGAACTCCGTATGCAAATGGCAGCATACATTGTTGGTAATTTAGACGAAAAAGGATACTTGGATCGCGAAGTTAGTTTGCTCACTATCGATTACAACCTACAATATGACGCACAAGTGTCCGAAACAGATATGTTTGAGGCTTTAACCGATGTTCAAAGTTTGGATCCAGCAGGGGTGGGGGCTCGCTCGCTCGACGAATGCTTGTTGTTGCAGTTAGAAAGAAAACCGTTTACGGCATCCATAGACAATGCCATGCGGGTTTTAGAAGATTGTTACGACGAGTTTGCCAATAGGCATTACGATAAGGTGCAAACGCTATTGCAACTATCCGATGACGAAATGCGAGATGCTATTCACGAAATAACCAGTCTAAATCCTAGACCAAGCAATGGTTATAGCGATACAGTCATGGATAAAATAAATGCTGTTACACCAGATTTTATCTACGACAACGAAACAGACGAGCTTCGTTTAAACAACCAATC
>CALDQH010000106.1 GCA_937911935.1 uncultured Bacteroidales bacterium
CCGATGTAAAAATAACAACAGCAGATTCTATTAAAGATTATGCGTTTAATAACTGTCAAAGCATTAAATCTGTAGAGATCGGTAATAGTGTTACGTCTATTGGTAGAGAGGCATTCTCTGGCTGTAGTGGATTAACAAAAGTAAATTACTTAGGCACAGTAGATAAATGGGTGGGATTTGATTTTGATGATTATGGTTCAAACCCTACTTATTATGCTAAAGACCTTTATATTAACAATGAATTACTTACCGATGTAAAAATAACAACAGCAGATTCTATTAAAGATTATGCGTTTAATAACTGCAGAAGCATTAAATCTGTAGAAATTGGTAAGCGTGTTACGTCTATTGGTTATGAAGCATTCTATGGCTGTTATGACTTAACTTCGGTAATATGGAATGCTAAGAATTATAAAGACATTAAAGTTTATGATGAAACACCATTCTATAATATTCGTTCAAGTATAACCTCATTTACCTTTGGCAATGAAGTAGAACATATTCCTGCATATTTATGCTATGATATGGAAAATTTAAAGGAAGTAACTATAGGTAATAGTGTTACGTCTATTGGTCAATATGCATTCTCAGGTTGTTATAAGTTAAGAAAAGTAACTGCATACCCTACTACTGCGCCTAACGCGTATGAAAGTTCATTTGAGCACTACAATGCTTATTTATATGTTCCATGCGACGTATATGAAGATTACGATTTAGATGATGTATTTGGAAACTTTGAATACATTGAATGCATTGCTGCCGAAGAAGACGAACCTGTTTCTATCACAGAAACCCTTGCCGATGCAAATATCACTGTATCTGGTAGCACAATATCTGCAGATGCAGACTTTAGCATCTACGACACCATAGGCCAAAATGTAACAGCATTCAACGGTAGCCTACAACCAGGCGTTTACCTTGTTTCTATAGAAAACGACATCGTAAAAGTGATGGTACATTAAACCACCTCGCATACAAACTCAAATGCTCGCCACTTTTGTAGCGAGCATTTGTGTTATTATTCGCTTCGCAACATTACTCGGGCTGCGCCCTCGTGAAGTTTGGCTGCGGTTCAGCATAGAAAATAAATTTTCTCTGCATTCACCTTGCACAAACTTTCTCCTTTCTCATTTCTCCTTTCTCATTTAAATTCGTATCTTTGCCACAGTATTCACACATAAATTATTATGGTTGTTCCCCTGGTCCTATTTATCACACTTGTTGTTTTACTAATCTGCTCGGCATTTTCTTCGGCATCCGAGATAGCGTTCTTTTCGCTGTCGCCCAACGACATAAACGAATTAAACAAAAGTTCTAAAAAAAGCGACAAATTGGTTTTAACCTTACGCGAAGAACCCGACCTACTGCTATCGACATTGCTTATATTCAATAATTTAGTTAACGTATCGATTGTTATTGTATCCACCGAACTTCTTTTTTTCTTTTTAGGAGAGAACATAAGTCCATTGGCTAAATTTTTAATCGACACCGTACTAATTACCTTTATCGTCTTGCTTTTTGGCGAAAACATGCCTAAAATTTATGCAAGCAACAACCCGCGCCAATTTGCTAGCAAAGCAGCTTTTATTCTTCATTTGCTAACAAAAGTGCTTTACCCCCTTTCGTGGTTGTTGATTATGCCAACCAAACGCGTAAAACGTTTGGAAAAACATACAGGTGGCAGTGTGTCGATGGACGAACTATCGCAAGCCTTTGAATTGACATCGAAAGAGATAAAAGAAGACAAAGAAATTTTAGAAGGCATCATTAAATTTGGCAACATCAATACCGTAGGTGCTATGACACCACGCGTCGATGTAGTTGCCATTAGCGATACGGCTTCTTTTCAAGAAGTTATCGATTTAATCATCAATGCAGGCTACTCACGCATACCTGTTTACCAAGAAAACATTGACGAAATTAGAGGTATTTTGTACGTAAAAGACCTTTTGCCACACATCGACAAAGCCGATTTTGATTGGCGTACACTTATCAGGAAGCCATTTTTTGTTCCTCAAACCAAGCACATCAACACCTTATTAGAAGAATTCCAACAAAATAAAACCCACATTGCTGTGGTAGTAGATGAGTTTGGCGGAACGGCAGGTATTATTACCATGGAAGATATTTTGGAAGAAATTGTGGGCGAAATTACCGACGAGTACGACGAAGACGAAGGTCGCTTGTATGTACAATTAAATGAAAATACGTATTTGTTCGAAGCCAAAATTTTGCTCAATGATTTCTTTAAAATCAAACAAATACGCAAGGAGGACTTTACAGATAGCATTGGCGAGGCAGAAACTTTGGCTGGTCTCATTTTGGAATTAAAAGGCGAAATACCCGACCAAGAATCGGAAATTCAGTACAAGCATTACACCTTTACCATTGTATCGTCCGATAAGCGACGCATTAAATCGATAAAATTAACCATCCAAAATAGCGAGGATGAATAAAATTGGCAACATATTGTTTGTTTTTTGCACCTTATGCCTTTTTATAGGTACATCGTGCCAACATTTTACACCCAAACCTCGCTCCTATTTTCGCATTCATTTAGCCGAAAAACACTACGAACGAAGCGACAGCACTATGTCGTATAGTTTTGAGTACCCTCAAAACATTGCATACATCAAAACAAACCCAAAAGATACAGCGTGGTTTGACATTGTTTATCCCACTTACAACGCACGTATCTATTTTAGCTACAAACAGATAAAAGATAATTTTCAGGATATTGCGGAGGATTCGCGCAATTTTGTGTACAAACATGCCTTTAAAGCCGATGCCATTGTCGAAAATTTGTACGTTGATAGCATCAAAGGGGTGTATGGCATGTTGTACGAAATCAAAGGAAACACAGCATCCTCTGTACAATTTTTAGCCACAGATAGCACCGAGCATTTTCTACGAGGTGCCCTGTATTTTAACAATCATCCCAACAAAGACTCGTTGGCACCTGTTATTTCGTACATAAGCGACGACATTAGACACATCATGGAAACCTTGCGCTGGGAATGATTATCTGCAATACACAAATCGACAACATTCGATACGGCATTTGGCACCTTACCGAAAGCATATCCGAATTAAACTCCTTGATTAACGGACGCTTTGAGGTTTCATTAACTGGCATAAGCAATCCAACCCGACAAAAAGAGCGTTTGGCATCACGCCTACTTATCGAGGCGCTTTGTGGAAAATTTCAACCCGTAGGTTACCGAGCAAATGGAGAACCCTACTTTTTAGATAGCAATTTACACCTTAGTATATCGCACACCAAAAACTACGTAGCCGTAGCGATTGCTCCATGTAGAATAGGTATTGACATTGAGCATCCGTCTGATAGGGTTTTACGCATTACCGAAAAGTTTCTCAACCAAGAAGAGCTTAAAACGTTAGCCAAAACTAACAACCAAGCAGCAACCGCATTGTTATTTTGGTGCGCCAAAGAAACCCTGTACAAAAAACTTTCTACCGACGAACCCAATTTTATTTATTTTACCTGTAAAAGGGAAAATGATTTATTATCCGTTCATTATCAAGGACAAACCTATCCACTTTACTTTATACAAGACAAAGACTACACGCTGGTTGTAGGATAAAAGAAAAAAAACTTTGTCTTTTTTTGCCAAAAGTCTTGCACAATTCAAAAATACACACTATCTTTGCATCGCAATTGAGAGATAAACGCTCACAAAAGCACAATGGTGCGGTAGTTCAGTTGGTTAGAATATCGGCCTGTCACGCCGGAGGTCGCGGGTTCAAGTCCCGTCCGCACCGCAGAAGAGTTCCTAAAAGGAACTCTTTTTTTATGCACATAGTTTGACAATAGCACAGACTTTGTTATATGGTGAGGCGGTTAGGCGATGAGGCATTGAGGCGATTCAATCTGACGACATTTGGTGGAGGTCGGAAAAAGATTTATATGTGCAAAAACGTTAAGCAAAATGTGTTGTTTGAGCGAAGCGAGTTCACATTTTGTAGTTTTTGTATGTGTAATTATTCCATGTTTTTTCTCGTGACTCGGCATAGTCAAGTAAACTTGCCTCTGCTCTCGCTACTTGAAAAAATCCCGACCGGAAACCAAGTCGGAAGATGAAGTGCCGAAACAAAGAGGCAGTGGTTCGGGCCCTTCGACAAGCTCAGGGACCGAAAGGGAGCGACAAGCTCAGGGACCGAATTGAGGTTTAGGCGATTCAATGAAGATATTACAATCTTATAACAAAGCACTAATAGATAGCTGTTTAAGTGCAATAATAGCATCAAATCCTATCGCATATAAGGGTATATTTTTTACATTTGCACTCATAAAATGCAGTAATATGAACAAAAACGTACCTACTACAGGCCTTACTGATGCCGAAGTGCTAAAAAGCAGAGAGCAAAACGGCATCAACCTATTAACTCCGCCCAAAGAAACACCTTGGTGGAAACTCTACCTTGAAAAATTCAAAGATCCTATCATCGTCATTCTTTTGGTTGCCACAGCTATATCGTTGGCATTTGGCATTATGGAAGGCGATTTTACCGAATCTATAGGTATTATCTTTGCCATTTTGATTGCCACGGGTGTTGGCTTTTGGCAAGAATATAGCGCCAAGAAGAAATTTGACGCTATGAAAAGCGACAAGGACTACGAACCTGTTAAAGTACGCAGAAATGGCATCGTACAAGAAATTACCAAAGACCAGTTGGTAGTTGGCGACGTTGTGATTTTATCGGCTGGTGACGAAATTCCTGCTGACATCGAGATTTACGAAGCTACCGACATGAAAGTACAAGAAGCTGCTATGACAGGCGAATCGGTAGGCGTATCTAAATACCCTATGAGCGAGTCTTATACAGGTTCTGGTTTTGCTCCTAACCTATTATTACGCGGGACAACCATCGAGCAAGGTATGGGCGAAGGCATCGTGGTAAAAGTTGGTGATGCTACCGAAATTGGCAAAACGACCCGTTTGGCATCACAAGAAACGGGTAATAAGACTCCATTAGAAATCAAATTAGGCGAGTTGGCAGAAAAAATCAACTACGCTGCATTCGGTATTTCTGCCGCAATGTTTATCATCTTAAACTTATTGCATTGGGACTTTGCTTTGGGCTGCCACGCATTTGCTTGGAGTGCAGATTTACTGCTTACCGAGGTACAATTTTTAATGGGTGCTGTTGTCATCATCATTGTAGCTGTTCCCGAAGGCTTACCTTTATCGGTTACGATGGCTTTAGCCTTTTCCATGAAAACCATGGCAAAAGAAAATAACTTGGTCAAAAAAATGCATGCTTGCGAGACCATCGGAGCCGTTAACGTTATATTTACCGACAAAACAGGAACGCTTACCCAAAACTGCATGACGGTAGTCGAAAAGAGCGTTAAACCAGAAGACAAGGATTTACTTAACTTGATTGGTGCCATCAACTCGACAGCCAACTTCTCGGACGACACCACTGTTTTAGGCAACCCTACCGAATCGGCTATTCTTAAATCGATTGGCATAACAGCCACCACCGAGTTGAGAGAAGAATACGAAATTTTAAATCGTATCCCCTTTTCAAGCGCTTGGAAATACATGGTAACTCATGCCAAAAGCCGTCAAACTGACGAAGAAATCATGGTAATTAAAGGTGCTCCCGAAGTCATTTCGCGCATCATTGGACGAAACGATTATTTGGCAGAGGTAGCAACCCAACAAGAAAGAGGCAGACGTGCCATCTCGGCTGCGATTATCACATCGCTACAATTCGACACCATCAAAAAAGAATTGGAACAAGGATACGCACTAAAAGACTGCACTTACATTGGTACTTGGTTTATCGAAGACCCTGTGCGTAGCGATGTTCCTGCTGCTATCGAAAAATGCTACCAAGCTGGCATTGATGTCGTTATGATGACTGGCGATAACATCAAAACAGGTAGCGAAATTGCTCGTCAATCTGGATTTACCAATATTTGGGCTATCGAAGCCAAAGATTTTAACAAGGCTATCGAATGCCCTAAAAACGGAAGAACCTACCCCAACGTTATTACCCGCTGCACCCCCAGCAACAAACTGGATATTTTGCAATGGATGCAAGCAGGTCGCTATGTGTGTGCCATGACGGGAGACGGTGTTAACGACTCTCCCAGTTTGAATCACGCAGACGTAGGTATTGCCATGGGCTCTGGTACCTCCGTTGCCAAAGAGGCTGCCGATATTGTTTTATTGGACGATGCATTCCCCTCTATCGTAACTGGCGTAAAATGGGGTCGTTCTCTATTCAAGAACATTAAGAATTTCTTATTCCTACAACTTTCAATCAACGTTTCTGCCTGCATGGTAGCCGTATTTGGTCCGTTGGTAGGCGTGTCGATGCCATTTACCGTAACCCAATTCTTGTGGATTAACTTGGTGATGGACTCGTTAGCTGCTATTGCTTTGGCATCGGAACCTGCTGACGAGCGCGTACTCAACGACAAACCACGTGACAAAGACGAATTTATCATCAACAAACAATTAGCAAAATCTATTTTTGGTTTTGGCGGATTTGTTTGGTTGCTATGTATTGCCATCCTTTGGGGCATGAATCACACAGAAACCATCGCTTCGATGGGCTACAATAGCATTGCCAACTTCTTTAGCCACGTAAATCCGACGGTATTTTTTGCCACCTACATGACCATCAACTGGTGGAACATGTTTAACGCTCGCGTTATCGGCAAAAACAAGTCTATTTTTGATGGCATTTTAGACAATTCCAAATTTTTGGGAATCATGGCGTTTATTTTGGGAGTAACCATTCTAATTGTACAAGTAGGTGGACAAGTATTCCAAACCGAACCTCTATCAGCCGCTACATGGGGATGGATTATCCTACTTACCTCGCCCATTGCGCTGATTCGCGAAATTTATTTCCAAATTACTCGTCGTAAATAATAGCCACACTAACTAAGATAAAAAAAATCAGCAGAAATTTCTGCTGATTTTTTTTTATTCCTTAATGATCAGTTCGTAAGGTTGCTGCAACTCCTCTTTGGTAAATGCAGACACCCCACTACTTGATGCCGATAGCACTTTCATTAAACCTGTTTGATGAAAATCCAACTCATGTTGTTTATTATCGACCATCTTGATTTTAGACACAATGTTTTTTTCTTCGACATACACTTGATTATCAACCGTTTCGTAGATAATATTGCGTTTTACATCGGCAAATACTCTTTTAAGACGAAATTTTTCGATATCACCCGACGTTAATATAACCGTTTTTAAAATGGCTAATTGATCTGCATTTAATTTATATCCAAACGGTATATTTGCCTCTAACTGAAAAGATTGAGATTGTTTTTGAATTCGATACGAATACGGATCTAAGATCAAATTTAACTCCAAGTTGATTTTTAATATCCCCAAGAAGTTTCGATTATCTTTGTACGTTAAGACCAAGCAACTGTCGTTCTCTGCACTTTCCCATTTACTTACCTTGCCTTTTAGTTCCTTGAACATCCACTTAATATCACCACCCCACAAGACACGATGCACAAACGCACTCGAATCAATGAGTTGAATGCGCTCGGCATTTTTATCTTTACGCAGCCTTTCTTCAATACCATCCAATCGTTGACGCGTATCGGGATGACGATAACGTTTTACCCATTGCGGAGATAATTGTACCGAATCGACTCCTCGATATCCTTTACCTGGCATTTCGACAATTTTTCCCGATAATTCTTCGAATGCTGCAATTTCGCTGTCGTTATAAATAGCATAATCAGATACAACTTTGTAGAAATGATTCTCGGCAGGTATATCGTGCAACAATTGTGCATAAACATCGTTGAGTAGGTTCTTCTTTTTACGACGCTTGCTGATATTTTTCTTTTCTTTGACTACTTGTGTCTCGCTTAATAAGATAGGCTGTTCTTGCATCTGCACCAGGATAGTGTCAGTGGGTATCTTTTTAAAGCGCATTTCGAGGGTCCTAAAACCGATAAAAGATACGATAATCTTATCATGCTGCGCTATGCTGTCCAATACAAAAATACCTTCTGTATCGGTTACCGTTCCTTGCATGGGATTATTTTCGACGTAAACACTGGCAAAAGAAACGGGTTGCTGCTGTTCGTCCACAACCCTACCTATCAGGCTATCAGACGCATGCACGCGTAATGCGAGCAAGCACATACTGCAAAACAACAGACATAATTTAGTTCTACTTTTCATCATAATGGCCCGTTCTTTTGTAATGCCAACTTAGTTTCGTGGTAGCCCATGCGATAAATTTCGTCGATCGAGTCTAAATCAAACATATCGTATTGCAATACATCGGGCAACTCAACCAATATGTCGCATAACATACCATCTTCTTTGGTATTGGCACGAAACATAAAATTATACGAACGCAGGGCAATTTCGATGATGGTTTGCTTGTATTGGGTAGGCACTAACGGGCTTACGTTAATACCGATTACTTTTTCGCAATCCTGGCGAATAACATCCACGGGGAAATTACAAAAGATACCTCCATCTACATAATGTACATCATCAATAACAGTTGGCGGGAATACAACGGGCACTGTAGCAGATGCCATTACTCGCTCTGCCAAACTACCTTCGGTAAAGACCTTGATTTTGCCTGCATCCAAATCGGTTGCCACTATGCGCATGGGTATGGGCAGGTCTTCTATATTGGGGTATGTTATCTTTTGTTTGAGAAAATCGACAAATTTAGCGGGACTAAACAAGCCAGAAGTAGGTATGGTAATATTCGTAAAGTTAGAAAAACTCTTATTTTTGAATAAATCACAAATTTCTTTGGGACTATATCCTGCCACGTACAAGGCACCAGCTACAGCACCCGCACTGGTTCCTGAAATAATATCGGGTTTATAACCAAACTCTTCTAAAGCTTTCAAAGCACCAGCATGCGCAAAACCTTTTACACCTCCGCCACTCAAAGCAAGCCCTAATTTGTATTTCTTTTTCATCGTATTCTTTCTAAAACATCGGGCGAAACCGATAACTGAACATCTTTTTTTCCGTACAAGCCAGCGGGGTCTATATCCATCAAAGGTTTTTCGATACCGATTTCGGTCCAAACCATATCTATTTGTTTTTGTTCTTGATTGACAACAAAACGACGAATAAATTCCACCACTTCGGCAACGTGTTCCTTGTAACCAATCACAGCAATTTCATGGCCAAAATTTTTAAAGCGGATAAACTGATAGGGCCACTTGTTTTTCTCAAATTGTTTTGCTAAGGCATTCGAACCTATCATTCCTTTGCCAAATACCATCAATTTGTTATACTCTACCAATTTATCTTTGGTTCCGTGCAAAAAGAAAGTGGGAGCAGGCTGGTGTTTGTAACGCACTTTGCCATCGAAGGCTGCGATAGCACCAGCAAACGACACCACGCCCGAAAAACGAAAATCAGCAGGCAATCTATTGCTCAAGGGGTGCTCATTTTGCAAATAATAGTCGCACTGCAAAGACAAAATGGCGCCCGCACTCGAACCAGACAAAATAATCTGTTTAGGATTAGCAACAATAATTTTAGGAATTTCACTAATTTCATATGAATATTTCTTAGCAAAAAGAGATTATGCATTTGATTATATGAATAATA
>CALDQH010000107.1 GCA_937911935.1 uncultured Bacteroidales bacterium
AGTTGGCAGAAATCATGGGTGTATCGTTCGACTATATCCGTCAACGTGTTAACTCACTTCACGAAGCTAACCCCATGTTGGGTCACCGTGGTTGCCGTTTGGGTAACACCTATCCAGAAATCACTCAAATGCAAACCCGCGCTATCTTGGGTGCTGCGTTGGAATTGAAAAAAGAAGGTGTGGCTGCATTCCCCGAAATTATGGTGCCTCTTACTGGTATCGTAAACGAGTTTGCTAACCAAGAAGGCATTATCCGTGCCGAAGCAGAAAAATTGTTCGCAGAAAAAGGCGATCGTATCGAATTTAAAGTAGGTACTATGATCGAAATTCCTCGTGCAGCACTTACTGCTAACCAAATTGCTACCAAAGCTGAATTCTTCTCGTTTGGTACCAACGACTTGACCCAAATGACCTTTGGTTATAGCCGTGACGACATTGCTTCGTTCTTGCCTGCATACCTTGACATGAAGATTCTTCCTAACGACCCATTCCAAGTATTGGATCAAACGGGTGTTGGTCAATTGGTACAAATGGCTACCGAAAAAGGTCGCGCAGCTCGTCCCGACTTGAAATGCGGTATTTGCGGCGAACACGGTGGTGAACCTTCTTCTGTAGAATTCTGCCACAGAACAGGTTTGAACTATGTTTCTTGCTCTCCATTCCGTGTTCCTATTGCACGTTTGGCTGCTGCACAGGCTGCTATCAAAGAATAATTCATTTCATTCTTTCTATACGAAAAACCTCGCGAATGCGAGGTTTTTTTTGTATCTTCGCATTTGTAAAAAAAAAGTAAGCCTATGAATACGCTATTAAGACAAGTTGATACAAGCTTGATAATAAGTCTTTTGGTTATTTTCTTTTTGGTACTGATTTTCCATAAATGGATTGGCATTTATGTAGTAGGGAAGTGGCGTGCATACAAACGCGGTTTCTCGGTAACCTCGTCTAACTTGTTTTTTATGTATTCGGAAGGATGCTTTGACGAGCGTTTTTTTGATGGTCTAAAATTACTACGCGAAAAAGGATATTCTGCCCCCATTTACGATTTGTGTGTTTCTTATAAGGTAGAAGGGTTTACTTTCGAAGAAATGGTTGAGGCTATGGACTTTATAACCGAACACAACCTTTCTATATCGTTGCGTCAATTGCTAACGGTGCAACGTCAAAAATTGGGTAAAGTTTTGCCTTTGGTTCAAAAATGTACTACTTATTTCCCCATAGAATTTACCGTAAAATTTAAGGTAGCCACTTTAAACTTTAAGGCGAATGCACGTTTTGTATTTCCGAACGTAGCTTATACCAACGAGGATGGTAAAGCGGTAGCAAAGCGTTTTGAGGAATATGCAAATGCCTTTGTTCCGGAAAATACCAAGAACAAAGACATTTTAGATGCTTATTGGAAACGTTATATTGCTGCTTCCGAAGTATTGGAATTGTTTTCGGTCGAACTTTCTGATGCAGAAAGTAGTTGGCAACTAACTTGATTGTCTGCAATGTGCCACTGATTGCCAGGGTGGGTTTCGAGTAGGGTAAGGTTGTGTGTAGCCATGATGATAGCCGTATCCTCGCTTTTGCAGATGCTGTGTAGCAAATCGACCAATCCTTTGCCTGTTTCTGGGTCTAAATTACCCGTAGGTTCGTCTGCTAAAATGAGTTGAGGCTTGTTGAGCAAAGCGCGTGCGATGACAATACGTTGTTGCTCACCACCCGATAGCTCGTGAGGCATTTTGTATCCTTTGGTTCCCATACCTACTTCTTTTAGGACTTCGCCAATACGTTTGTCCATTTCGTCTTTGTTTTTCCAATCGGTTGCTTTGAGTACAAACAGCAGATTGTCGTAAACGGTACGGTCGGTAAGTAATTGAAAATCCTGAAAGATAATACCAATTTGACGGCGTAGGTAAGGAATGTCGGTTTCTTTGATGTTGGCTACATCATAACCCAATACGCTAGCATTGCCGTATGCAGGAAGTTCGGCATACATGGTTTTTAGCAAACTACTTTTGCCCGATCCCACTTTGCCAATTAGGTAATAAAATTGACCTGTTTGTGCTGTTAGGTTAACGCCTCGCAATACTACCTGTTCTTTTTGGTAGATGTCAACGCCTTGGTACCTAATAATTTCTGCCATATTGTATTATTTGTGTCTTTTCTTTAATTCTTCGCCCAAAGTTTCGATGCGCATACCTTTAGAAGTAAGCAACACGATTAGGTGATAGATAAGGTCTGATGCTTCGTAGATAAAACCATCTTCGGTGCCGTTGGTGGCTTCGATAACAGTTTCTACAGCTTCTTCGCCTACTTTTTGTGCCATGCGGTTTACACCTTTTTTAAATAACGATGTGGTATAAGAACCTTCGGGCATTTCTTGGTAGCGTTTGTCGATAAAGTCTTGCAAGTACTTGATAAAATCCAAACCAGTCATTTGGTTGGTTTCGCCAAAGCAAGTGTCGGCACCGGTGTGGCAAACAGGACCTACTGGATTTACTTTAATAAGTAGGGTATCGTTGTCGCAATCTTCTTTAATCGATACTACGTTTAAGAAATTGCCGCTGGTTTCGCCTTTGGTCCAAAGGCATTGGCGGGTACGGCTATAAAAGGTTACTTTGCCTATTTCTTGGGTTTTTGCAAAGGCTTCTTCGTTCATAAAGCCCAACATCAATACTTTACCAGTGGTGTTGTCTTGAATAATGGCAGGGATTAAACCGCCTTGTTTTGCAAAATCTAAATTCATCTTACAGGAATATTTTGGGTTTTTAAATACGCTTTTAATTCGTCAATTTTAATTTCGCCAAAGTGGAAAACGCTGGCTGCAAGAGCTGCATCTGCTTTGCCTAATTCAAAGGCATCTTTAAAGTGTTCCATGGCACCTGCACCGCCCGAAGCAATGACAGGAATGGTAAGTGCGTCTGCCAAAGCAGCCAAGGCTTCGTTGGGATAACCGGTTTTAACACCGTCGTGGCTCATTGAGGTAAACAAAATTTCGCCAGCACCACGTTCTTGTGCTTCTACTGCCCATTCTACCAATTTGCGCTCGGTAGGAATACGACCGCCGTTTAGGTAGCATACCCATTCGCCGTTTTCTTCTTGTTTAGCGTCGATGGCTACCACGCATACTTGCGAACCAAAGTTGGCTGCAATTTGGTTAATCAAATCGGGGTTGCGTAGGGCAGCCGAGTTGATCGATACCTTGTCGGCACCTGCTTTTAGCAAGCGTTCTACGTCGCTTAGTTCGTTGATACCACCACCTACGGTAAAAGGAATGCTTACGTTGGCAGCTACGCGTTCTACTACGTCGGTAAAGGTTTTACGACCTTCGTGTGATGCGGTAATATCTAATATAACAAGTTCGTCTGCACCAGCTTTGCTGTAAAATGCGCCCAATTCGGCTGGGTCGCCAGCATCGCGAAAGTTTACAAAGTTGACGCCTTTAACGACTTTGCCGTCTTTTACGTCCAAACAAGGGATAATTCTTTTTGCTAACATATGGTTGTTTATTTGTTGATTCTTTTTATTCGGGCTTCGCCCTCATGACTAATCGGTGAATCGACTAATCGACTAAACGTCTAAACGACTAAACGACTAGCGATTCGCGACAATCGACTGTTCGATTTCTTTTAAGGTGATGTTGCCTTCGTAAATGGCTTTGCCAAAGATGACGGCGGGAACGCCGGCGGCATCCAATTCTTGGATGTCGCGCATGTTGCTAACACCACCGCTGGCAATAAGCCATAGGGCAGGGTGTGCCGCCAAAATCTCTTTGTACAGGTTGGTAGATGGCCCTTGCAACATGCCATCTTTGGCAATGTCTGTACAAATTACTTGGCTAACGCCCTTGTTTATGTAATCGGTTAAAAAATCCAATAACTGGCAGTCGGTGTCTTCTAACCAACCCGTTACGGCAATTTTTTTGTCTTTGGCATCGGCACCCAAAATAATTTTATCGCTACCGTATTGGTTTAACCACGATAAAAACGTGTCAGGATTCTTAACAGCAATGCTACCACCCGTTATCATCGATGCACCGCTTTCGAAGGCAATGCGCAAATCGTTGTCGGTTTTAAGCCCACCCCCAAAGTCGATGGTCAGGTTGGTATGGGTTGCTATGTTTTCCAAAACCTTGTAGTTGACAATGTGGCTGGCTTTTGCTCCGTCTAAATCGACCAAGTGTAGGCGGGTAATGCCGTGGTCTTGAAACGATTTGGCTACCTCTAAAGGGTTTTCGTTGTATGTTTTTTGGCGGTTGTAGTCGCCTTGCGATAGGCGTACGCACTTGCCGTCAATAATGTCGATAGCAGGAATGAGTTGAATCATAGTTTTATAAACTGCTCTAAAATAAGGCTACCTACATCGCCGCTTTTTTCGGGGTGAAATTGGGTAGCGTAAAAATTGTTTTTGTTTAGTGCAGCACTAAATGCACCCGCATATTGCGTGGTAGCAATGGTGTGCGCACATACGGGCACGTAATAACTGTGTACAAAATACACGTAATCGTTTTCTTGGCAAGTGGCAAACAGAGGCGATTTTAGTAGCTCTATTTGATTCCAGCCCATGTGTGGAATTTTGATGCCTTTTTGCCAGGTAAATTTTTGTACGGGAACATCAAAAATACCCAAAGCATCTACGTCTCCTTCTTCGGAGTGGCTGCACAAAAGTTGCATGCCCAAGCAAATGCCCAAAACAGGTTGTTTTAAGTTTTTGATTACTTGGTCTAATCCTGTTTGCTTAAGGTGGCGCATGGTTGTTGCAGCTTCGCCAACCCCTGGAAAAATAACCTTGTCTGCTTGTTGCAATATGGCAGGATCGTTGGTTAAAATAGGTTCGACCCCCAATCGTCTAAGGGCGTGAATAACCGAGTGGATGTTTCCTGCATTATATTTGACAACGGCAACTTGCATTTTTATCCAAATACGATGGTTTTGTTTTTATACACCAAAATTTTACGTTCGATGTGTTTTTCGACGGCACGCGAAAGCACTACTTTTTCTAAGTCTTGTCCTTTGCGGATAAGGTTTTCGATGCTGTCTTTGTGCGATATGCGGGCAACGTCTTGCTTGATGATAGGACCTGCGTCTAACTCTTCGGTAACGTAGTGGCTGGTAGCACCAATAATTTTTACACCACGTTCAAATGCTGCGTGATAGGGTTTCGCACCCACAAAAGCAGGTAAGAAAGAGTGGTGAATGTTGATAATCTTATTGGGATAAGCCTCGATCATGGCAGGGGTGATGATTTGCATGTAGCGTGCCAATACCACAAAGGTAATGTCGTGCTGGCGTAATAATTCCATCTCTTTGGCTTCTTGCTCTGCTTTGTTTTCTTTGGTAATGGGCAAGCAATAGTAGGGAATGCCAAATTTTTTAGCTACGTGCTCCATGTCGGGGTGGTTGCTGATGATAAGTGGAATTTCTACGTTCCAGTCGCCTGCTTCGTAGTGTGCCAAAAGGTCGTATAAACAGTGTGCTTGTTTGGATACGAACAATGCCATGCGGGGTTTTTGAGCATGGAAATAAATCTCAAATTCCATTTGGTATTTTTTTGCCAAAAGGGTATCGAAATACTCTTTTACTTTGTCGCGAGGAATAAGAAAGTTTTCTAACTCCCATTCTACACGCATAAAAAATACTTTTTCGGCTTTATCAACGTGTTGATCAAGGTAAATAATGTTACCTTTGTTGATGTTGATGAATTCGGTTACTGCAGCAATAATGCCTTGTTTATCAGGGCAATGTAATAGTAATACAGCCGTATCTTTTTGGGTTTTTTCCATGTTTTTTATCAGTCTTTTTAACGAAACGCAAATATACAAAAATATTGGCACATACCGAAAAAAATTGTACATTTGTTGTCACATGTCGCTTGTTGCTTGTCACTTGTCGCTTGTTGCTGCGCAACGTTGAATCGATGAACCGCAGAATCGATGAATCGTAATAAAAAAACAAATCAACGATTTAACGATTATTCGGGCTACGCCCTCATGAAGTTTGGCATCGGCTCAGCATAGCCAAAGTAAACTTTGTCTCTGCATTCGCCTCGCACAAACTTTCAACGATTAGTCGATTAGTCGATTAGTCATGAGCGAAGCGAATAAATAAACGTATAAACAATGAAATACTCCGAATCAGAACTAATTATCAATGCAGATGGAAGCGTATTCCACTTGCATTTGTTGCCAGGACAATTGGCAGATAAGGTAATTTTAGTGGGCGATCAAAACCGTGTGGATAAAGTAGCAGCGTTTTTTGACCGTATCGATTGTACGGTGCAAAATCGCGAGTTTAGAACCATTACGGGATGGTTGGGTGATAAGCGAATTTCGGTGGTTTCTACGGGTATTGGTACCGATAATATCGACATTGTTTTAACCGAGTTAGATGCGCTTGTAAACATCGATTTGCAAACGCGCGAAGATAAACAAAATAAAACGCATCTTTCTATCGTTCGCATAGGAACATCGGGAGGTTTGCAATCTTTTACGCCCGAAGGTACTTTTGTGGTGTCGCAGTACGGAATTGGCTTTGATGGATTGCTCAATTATTATGCTGGAAGAGATGCTGTTTGCGATTTGAATTTTGAACGTGCCTTTGTGCAACAAACAGGCTACGATGCTAAATTTGCTGCCCCTTATTGCATTGCGACATCGGCTGCTTTAACTAGGCAAATTGCAGGCGATGACATGGTTTTAGGTACGACCATTTCGGCTCCTGGTTTTTATGGCCCGCAGGGTAGGGCTATTCGTGTTCCTTTGCACGACGCTTCGCTCAATGAAAAAATTATGCAATTTGAATACGAGGGACATCGCATCACCAATTTTGAGATGGAAGGATCTGCTATTGCTGGACTTTCGGCATTGATGGGGCACGAAGCGACAACGGTCTGTCTTATCATTGCCAATCGTTTGGGCAAACGCTTTATTGGTAGTTACGACGAAAAAATGAAAGAACTAATAACGACAGTACTGGAACGAATTTAATCCGCTCCAGTACTGTCGTTGTCACTAGTCATTCGTCGCTAGTGAATAGAATCGACAAACAACAATCGACAATTGACAAACGACAAACTATATGAACATTATTGATTTAATAGGAAAGACACCTTTGTTAAAGGTAAGTGATGATTTAAACATTTTTGGAAAAGCTGAGTTTTTGAATCCAGGTGGTAGTATTAAAGACCGTGTAGCCAAAAATATGATAGAACAGGCGGAGAAAGAAGGGAAACTTCGTCCAGGAATGACCATTATCGAGCCTACATCGGGTAATACCGGTATTGGTTTGGCTTTGGTCGGTGTGCGAAAAGGCTATAAGGTTATTATTGTAATGCCCGAAAATATGAGCGAAGAGCGCAAGCGCATTATTCGTTGTTTGGGTGCTGGATTAGAGTTGACTCCCAAAGAGTTAAGCCTCGATGGAGCGGTAAAAAAAGCAGAGGCTATTGCTGCCGAGTTGGGCGAAAATGCCTTTATCCCACAACAGTTTGTAAATCCCAATAACCCTGCTATTCACTACCAAACCACAGCGCAAGAGTTGTGGGAACAAATGGGTGGCGAGATTGATATTTTTGTATCGGGATTAGGTAGTGGAGGTACGCTACAAGGTATTGGTAAGTTCTTAAAAGAGAAAAATCCAAACATCAAGGTAGTAGCGGTTGAGCCCAAAGATGTGTCGGCTTTGTTGGGTCATGAACCTGGTTTGCATCAAATTCAGGGCATTGGCGACGGTTTTGTGCCCGAAGTGTTGGATACTACACTTATCGACGAAGTAGTCGAAGTATCTGATGCTGACGCTATCTACACGACACGCAAAATGGCAGAGGTTTACGGTTTGTTGTGTGGCACTTCGTCGGGTGCTAACGTATGGGCTGCTATTCAAATGGCGAATAAATACGGCAAAGAAAAACGAGTGGCAACCGTTTTGGCAGACCGCATCGAACGTTATTTTAGTACGAATTTGCTTTAAACTTGCTGCGCAAGTTGTTGTTTGTCGCTTGTTGTTTGTTGCTTGTCGCTTTACTACTAGCGACTAGTGACAAGTGACGATCGACTATTTATTCCACGTGTGGCTTAAACTATAAGTAACACGCAATACGCCCCTGATGTTATCAACACGATAATCGGGGGTTATTTTTTTGCCTTCCCAATGACCGTAGGCAGCGTTGCTGTATTCGGCTTCGAGCCCCACGTTTAGCCCTTTGTAGTTAAATTCTACCGATGCAGCTGCTTTGATAATGTCGCTTACGTCGTTGGCTCCGGTACCGTAAAAATCGGTGAAAGTTTGGTCGCTACCCAAGGTCTTTAAATAGCCTGCAAATACGTTGATACGCCATTTTTTGCCATAGCTGGCACAAACGTACGTAGCTATTTGGTCTAAATTGGCAAATTGGGCTTGCAAGTTTGGGGTATCTTCGTTAACCAATCCATATCCACCCAATACCAATAGGTGCGAAAGGTTCTGTCCGCCTGTTACGCGGGCGTTCGCTGTCCATTTATCTTTTTGATATTGCGCATACACGGTTCCGTTAAAGGCATGCAACGGAAATTGTCGGGTAGTGCTGCCTATCTCTGAGTTGAAAGTGTGTTCTACGTTGCGATAGCGGTATTCTGCCATTAAACCGCCTTTCCAATGTTGGTTATGCCCCGAAATACCCAAAACGGCTTCGGGACGTATTTCTGTGATACCTTCGGTTACAAAGGCTGTTGTTAATTTCCAATTGGGTGTAAAGTTGTACTCGTATCGAATTTGGGGCGAACGGTTAATAAGCCCAGTAGGAGTGCCTCCGTTTAGGGTAAGCACGTTTGGAAATACACCATCGTAATAGGGGTGCCAAGTCTGACCCACTATAAACGAGTGGTTTTTGTAATTGACAAAAGCATAAGCATGACGCAAACGGATAATGTCAATGTAGGTGGCAGTTCCGCAAAAATCGCCTTCGATGTGAGCTCCCATGCTCAAATCTTGCTGGCTGTATTGATACTTAAAGCCGATGCGCGAGGTAATGGCCAAAAAAGCTGCATTTACCTGGTTGTTGATGTCGTAACCATAGTCGTCTAATTCGATGGGTTTGGGGTATAGGCAAACAATACCACCGCGGGCTTGGTAGTTTTGGCGACTATTTACAAACATTTCGCTACGAGCAAAACCGTATAGAGTCATGGCATGCGATTCTTTAGAAGTCGCTGTACTATCGGCTGTTTGTGCCCAAATGGTTGTGTATAAAATGATTGTCAGGAATATGCAGAAGACTTTTTTCATGTTTCTTTGCTTACAAATTTTGAAAGTGCGAAGGTAATAAAATAATTTTTTCTATATTTGCGTTTCTTAACAAAAAAATACTATGAATCAAACGAAAAAAAATCCGCCTATTATTGTATCTCTGCTGGTTATTTTATTTCTGGTAGGGATGCTTGTATTAACCATTAAAACCTTTGGTGTCGATTCGCTCGAAGGGGGCAGTCAAATATCGCTACTGATTACATCTGGTCTTTGTATCTTATTGGGTCTTACTTGTTTTGGCAGAAGCTGGGACGACTTTGAAACTCAAATTAAAGAAAGCGTTGGCGGTATTGGTTCTGCTGTTATTATCTTGTTGATTATTGGTGCTTTAGGTGGAGCTTGGATGATAAGTGGGGTAGTACCATCGCTTATTTACTACGGATTAGAAATTGTTCATCCTTCTATTTTCTTGTTTGCAACTTGTCTTATTGCGTCGGTGGTATCGTTGGTAATTGGTAGTTCGTGGACAACCATTGCAACCATTGGTGTTGCCCTTATCGGCATAGGTCAGGCACACGGATTTAGCCCAGCTTTGGTGGCAGGTGCTATTATTTCGGGTGCTTATTTTGGCGATAAAATGTCGCCACTTTCCGATACAACGGTTGTAGCAGCATCGTCTGCAGGAACCCCTCTTTTTGACCACATCAAATACATGGTTATCACAGTAGTGCCATCGATGGTTATTACGCTTGTAATTTTCTTGGTCATTGGATTTACGCACGATGTAGAAGGTGCAGTGTCGCCCGAAAGTTTGGCAGCTGCTTTACAAGACCGTTTTGTAATATCGCCTTGGCTGTTGTTGGTACCCGTTGTTACTTGTGTGCTAATCGCACTAAAAATGCCTCCCATTTTGACTCTTATGTTATCAACTACCTTGGCTATGGTAGTAGGTATTTTTGTACAACCAGACGCTATTAGAGAAGTTGCTGGCGAGGCTGATTTATTTAAAGGTTCGATGATTACCCTTTATGGAAGCACTGCGCTAAAAACAGATAATGCCTTGTTAGGCGAATTGATTTCGACAGGAGGTATGTCGGGTATGTTGCATACCGTATGGTTGGTTTTGTGTGCTATGACCTTTGGTGGTTGCATGAAAGCTTGTGGTTTTGTAGAATCGATGACAGCGTTCTGCCAACGATTCATTAAAAATAGGGTTTCGTTGGTAGGATCGACCGTATTTACAGGTTTCTTTTTAAATGCCACTACTGCCGACCAATATTTAAGCATTATTCTTACCAGCAACTTGTTTAAAGGGGTTTTCGATAAAAATGGATACGAAAATCGTTTGCTTAGCCGTTCGTTAGAAGATGGCGCTACCGTAACATCGCCCCTTATTCCTTGGAGCACTTGCGGTATGACACACTCAACCATTTTGGGCGTATCTACCTTTGCTTATTTCCCTTACTGCTTTTTCTGCTACATCAGTCCAATTGTAAGTATTATTGTAGCCGCTATTGGGTATAAGATCTTTAAAAAAGAACCTGTAGCAGCGTAAGTGTATCACGCTATATCATAATCAAAGGCTCACCAATTGGTGAGCCTTTTTGTGTGGATTAAGAGATTATTTGTGTTGTGAATTTACAGTGCGATGAATGACATCCTACGAATTCTTCAATAACATCATGCAGCGCTCCGATTTCTATCGCTCTTTCTAATATACTCATAATTATGTATTTAAGATTTTTGTTTTAAATCTATTGATGGTGAACAAGTTTCCACTAAGGTAGCAAAAAATTATTTCTCTTATCTAGTGCTTGGTGGATTTATTTATTTTTCTACATTTGTAAGGATAGTAAAACTTTTTAATGTATGAAACAGATTTCGCTTTCTTCCGATTTTTCTATTTCGCAGATGGTGCATGGGCAAATGCGCATCAACGATTGGCACCTTAGCAGCGATCAATTGCTAGGGCAGATGAAAACCATTGCCAGTATGGGCATTGATACGTTCGATAATGCCGATATTTATGGCAATTACACGTGCGAGGCGTTGGTGGGAGGTGCCTTGGCGTTAGACCCATCGTTTAGAAATACCATAAAAATTATTACCAAGTGTGGCATTTGTATTCAGAGCGATAAGTTTCCGCAAAGGCAGATTCAGTTTTACGATTATAGCTACGATTACATTGTGGGGCAGGTAGAAAATTCTTTAAGGAATTTGCGCACCGACCGCATCGATTTGCTGCTTTTGCACCGCCCATCGTATTTGCTAAACCCTGCAGAAGTGGCAAGTGCATTTGATAAACTACACGCCGATGGCAAGGTACTTCATTTTGGGGTGTCTAACTTTTATGCGCACGATTTTTCGATGCTTCAGTCTTATTGCAATGTGCCAATTATCACCAACCAAATAGAGGTGTCGCCTTATTGTTTAGAACACCTAGAAAACGGCAATTTGAGTTATCTGCAAGAAAAACGCATTCGCCCTATGGCGTATTCGCCACTGGCTTGGGGAAAACTAGTGCACCCTGATTGTGAAAGGTCGCATCGTATAGTAGCCGAACTAGACCGCGTGGCTAGCGAAATAGGGGTAGATGGCATAGATAAGGTGATTTTTGCCTGGATTGCGCAACACCCAGCAGGCATTGTTCCCATAAACGGCAGTGGCAATTTAGACCGCATTCGTCGCAGCATAGAGGCACTAGACTTACGCCTTTCTGCAGAGCAGTGGCAACGCATTTTAGTAGCGTCTAGAGGGGTAAGGTTGCCGTAAGTTTAGATGCTTTCTTTGAAAAATCAAATACAGCATGCGTCCTATGCGAAAACACTCGGTGTTGTTTGGTATATAAGTGCCAAAATAAATTCGTTTTTACTCCAAAAAATCTACAAAAAAATGCCGACTTATAGGGTCGGCATCAGTTTATGTAGCAATCCATCGCAGGCATCTTCTAATAGCTCGATGACATGGTAGAAGCCGTCGCGGCCACCGTAGTAGGGGTCGGGTACGTGGTCGTCGGTGTGGCGCGTGCAGTATTCGGTCATTTGGTGTATTTTGCGGGTCGATTCAACGTCGGGAGCACGATCGTAAAGGTCGTCTATGTTGCTGTTGTCCATGCCGATGATGAGGTCGAACTTTTCAAAATCTTCGGTTTTTACAGGACGCGATATGCTATCTACGTTGTAACCACGCTGAAATCCTGTCTCGCGCATGCGGTAATCGGCTCTTTCGCCCTCATGATATGATAGAATGCCGGCAGAGTCTATGAAAAACTCCTTTTCTCTGCCCAATTCTTGCACTTTTTTCTTCATCACCGCCTCGGCACACGCCGAACGGCAAATGTTGCCTAAGCACACAAATAAAATCTTAATCATTTTCCGACGGTTTGAGCAAGGGTGAATGCGTATCTTGCTGGGTCAAGTTGCAAAAGTTCTAAAATTTGTTCGGCTTTAGCACCACCACGTGTAATCGATTTAAGACCATTTGCTGCAGTGTATAGATTTACATTCTCTGCATAGCCAGCTGCATCCATGCCACAAAGTACAGCAACCTTGTTCGCATCTATGTTTTTGCCTTCGTACACAGATAGGTCTGCTATATAAACAATGTTGAGCGAAGCGGTGTTAGCAAAGTCTTGTAGTGTTGCCAAACTGCGGTAGTCGCCTTCTACTTGGCGATTTAAAGTATTGGTTTTAGCATCGTAAAGATAAACTCCACTCTCTAAAAAAGCATAGGTTTGAATAGGGTAAAGAGCCAACGCCGATGGAGCGGTAAGGTGACCATCAGGTCGGTTAATGCCTGCTGCAGCCCACATAACGCCCGAAAGTTCTTCTAACGATAAGGGCTCGTTGGCATACTCACGCGACGATTGACGATTCCAAAGTGCTTCGTTAATACTGGCGCCACCTTGTTTGCTTGGTGTTTGTAGTTGAATGATGTTACCTGCCTCGATAGGTGTTGCATTTGTTTGATTTTCTGTTTGTTGCTCGATGCTGCAACTAGCCATTAGTGCCATAGCTGCTAAATAAATAAGTGTTTTTTTCATGTTTGTGCATTATTGATAAATCTGTTTGCTAAAATAGTAAAAAATTATCATTGTTGCTGCTGCATAGACCCTCGTATTTGTTAGACCCTGTGGAAATTGCAACGCTACAAAAAAAACTGCCGACTCGTATTGGGTCGGCAGCTTATATCCCTATTTCTCGTACATCGCTAACATTTCTTGGATGGTTTTGGCGATGTCATCGCGTAAGTTCTCTGCCCGTAAAGTTTTCCATACCATGATAGATGCCGACAACCTCGCCAAAAATAAAGTCGAATAGGCAAGTGGGTAGGATGGCTTGCCAAAAGCGAATAAAATGGAAACCAAACGGAATGCCTTTAAAGTTTTTATTCTTTTCGATGGCGCGGATGATTTTTTTAGCAACCTTTTCGGCTTTTAGGATGGGGAAAAAGCGCGATTTAACGCCGTCAAACATGCCTGTGTTGATGTAATAAGGGGCGATGGTACTAACGTGTACGTTGCATTTTCTTTGTTTTAGTTCGATACGAACCGAGTCGGACCAACCAATTACAGCCCATTTGCTGGCTGCGTAGGTTGACATATTAGGATTAGAAATCATACCCGCTGCCGAACCAATGTTGCAGATGTGTCCTTTGTTGTTGTTAATCATGCCCGTTAAAAATTGAGCCGTTACCAACATAGGAGCAATGGCATTGATGCGCATGGTACGTTCTATATCAATGGCGTTTTGTTGATAAAAGGGTTTGTTGTTGGCAACAATACCCGCACAGTTAATAACGATATCTACGTATCCGCAAGCTTGATGGGTGACAACGCCAGCGTTTTCTACTTCTTGGCTATTCGATACATCTACCTTTTGGGTAAATACACGACCCAATGCGGATAGTTCTTGCTGGGTGGCTTGCATGTTTGCCTCGTTTATGTCCCAAATAACCAAACATTTGGCACCTTTTTCTAACGCCATGCGGCCCATAATGCGTCCAATGCCCGAGCCTCCGCCGGTAATAAGTACGCAACTGTCTTTAAATTTTGTCATATTGCTTTATTATATGAATGGCTTTTGCTTTACGATGTTGCCCTAAATAGTGTCGCATCGTATATTATTAAAACGACTGAAAATTTGCACAAAAGTACTATTTGTGTGCAAAGACAATGCAAAAAACAGCACATTTATAGCAAAAATGTGCAAAAAATAGGAGTAAAAAGCCCAAAATGAAATAGGAATGTCACAAAAGTCCTATTTTAAGGACTAAAGAGACGATGGTAGAAATGCAATATTTTTATCGTAAAATCAATTATTTTTCTAACTTTGCAAGCAGAAATTTAAATTATAAAACTATTATGGCATTAAACGTAAAAGAAATGAGCGGAAAATCGGTTTCGTTCCTACAAGATTTTAAAGCCTTTGCAATGAAAGGCAATGTAGTAGATATGGCTGTCGGTGTTATCATCGGTGGTGCATTTGGTAAGATTGTTACCTCGTTGGTAAACGATGTTGTGATGCCTCTTATTGGCTTGGCAGTAGGTGGTGTTGACTTCAAAGACCTTAAAGTAATGTTGAGCGATGAAGTGCTTAACGAAGCTGGCGAAGTAGTAAAAGCGGCTACTTACATGACTTATGGCAACTTCCTACAAGTAACTTTCGATTTCCTTATCATCGCGTTCTCGATCTTTATGGTAATTCGTTTGATGGGTAAATTGAGCCGCAAGAAAGAAGAAGCTCCAGCTCCTGCTCCAGAACCTGCACCAGCTCCAGAACCAGAACCAACCAAAGAAGAATTGTTGCTAACTGAAATTCGCGATTTGCTAAAAGCTAAAAAATAATATCGGGTTGAATTATCCGTAATAAAAAATCTCAATGCCATCAAGCATTGAGATTTTTTATTATAACTCCTAACTCCTAACTCCTCACTCCTAACTATATCGCAAATAATCAACAATATACACTTTGTCGCGCTCTGACAAAGAAATACATGCCTTGTTTAGTTGTTCGGCAAGTCCATCGTGCGGAAATAGGCCATAGTGCTCTAAAGCGGCCTTGGTATCGCCTGTTGCCCATAAGCAATGACCCATATACAAATGATAATAGATGCTTTTGCTCATATCGCTTTGCAAAAACTCAATCTTGTAAAAGGCATTGAGCGCTTTTTGGTATTGTCCCAATTCGGCATAACAACTGCCAATGTTGTAGATGATGTTTAAATCGTCTTTGGCTTGTTCTTCTGCTTGTAAATAGTAGGATAGCGCTTCTTGGTATTGTTTGAGCATGCGATGGCAATAGGCCAATTTGCGCAAAGTCCAAGGATTTTTAGTTGCTATCAGTTCTGCTTTTTGGTAGCAGTCGATGGCTTTTGCGTACTCTTCTAATTTTTGGTAACAGTAGCCCAACTTGCGATACAGCAAATCGGATGCCTTGTGGCTATCGGTGTATTTTAGGTAGGCAGTTAAGGCATTGTCGTATTGTTCTTTGGCAAAGAAAAAGTCTGCCAGCTGTTTTAAAAAATCGCCTTCGGGATTTAAAAAACGGAAAAATGCCGTTTCGTGCACGTTTACATCCAACTTAAACGGATTGGTAAAGAAAGCTTTGCCCGCATATAGCGTATAGAAACGATACAAATCTTGCAAATAAAGGTTGCTAATTAGCTCGCTCGATGGCTTTTGTATGTCGCTGATTTGCTCATCGCCCATTTTTATTTGTTCTACCATCGATTTGCGGTAGTCGGACGGAATCATCTGCAAATTAAAACAAAACGAATATTTGTCGGAGTCACACAAAAAGTTTGTTAGGCTGAGTAGTTTGCTCAAACTGTTATCGGTTACATCCACGTCGGTCTCTGAACCTATCGAAGGGTTAGGCATGGTCGCAAACAAGTCTTTTACCGAATCGTGTTCTGCATCAAAAGGCAACGACCAATTTTCAAAATCGTTAAAGAAAGGATACGCTTTCATTTGCGCAAAGGTGCTGAGGTTGATGTCAGAGCCCTCGCGTCCCATTTGGGCGTAAGTTTCCATTTTGTCCTGAATGCCGCTTTCTTCTATGGTGTCTTGCCACGAGTTTGAGGCATCTTCAAAGTCGTCTGTATCAAACGAGTCGGACGATAAAATATCTCTATGAATTTTAGGCGCCAATTTGGTGATGGTTGGCAAGACATTTTGTTGTATGTCTTGTGTGATGCGCTCTGTTTCTTTGCTGCGGATAAGTTGTTTTACGATGTTTTGGGCATTTTGAACCATTTGGTCATCGTCCAACAAAATTTGTAACCTGTTGTTGATGGCAGGGTATAGGGGATACCTATCTTTGTATAAAATCAGGCAGATGATAATGCCGGTTAGGGCGCGCATCGAGGTTTGGATGTGCTGATTTTGGCAAAACTCAAACAAAATGCGCAGTTTGTTTTCGTCGAATAACTCGATGCAACTTAGCGTAATGGCACTAACTACCCATGCTGTTTGATGCATATCGCCTTGCTTGTTTAAGAGCAAGGCTTCTTCTACAAGGGATGCGCTGTATCGTTTGGGTTCCCAGTATTTGGCAAATAGGGCGTTGGTAGCAACTGGTTTAACCGAGCGTGTAGCAAGTAAATCGTCGGTTAGTTCGTAGGTTTGGCGCAATAGATGCAAAAAAATGGTTTCTCTTTCGGGGTCTGCCACTTTCTCTGCCCAATGTTTAAGCAAGCGTTGATAGTTAGATTTAATGTCCTCTAACGTCTCGTTGGTTGTTCCTTTGGTGAGCAAGCTAAGCTGTGCCAACGCTCTGCCCAAGGTTTGTTGGGCAAGCGAGGCATAGATTATTTTTTTGATATCTGCGCTGGATTGTGCCATGGTCTCTTATTGTGCGTTTGCACTTAAGAAAGCTTTGAAATCGGCAAACTCTTTGCTTAGTTCGACACTTTGTTTGGTGCCGCGCATAAAGGCTTGTAATTTTTCGGGAATTTCTACTTTTTCGCCAATGATGTTTTCTACCGTGCTTAAGAATTTAGCAGGGTGGGCTGTTTCTAAGAATACGCCAGTTTCGCCTTCGCGTAGCATGTCTTTAAGGGCTTGATAACCGCAAGCACCGTGTGGGTCAAGCAAGTAGCCCGTTTGTGTATAGCAAGTTTTAATGGTCTCGGTAATATCCTCGTCGGTATAGCGAGCACCGCCAATTTCGGCAGTAATGGCTTTGTGCGAGTGTCCGTATAGGTCAATGACACGTGCAAAGTTGCTGGGGTCGCCTACGTCCATGGCATTTGCCAAGGTTGCTACCGATGGGCGTGGTTTGTACTCGCCCGTTTTTAGGTATTCCAAGAAAATATCGTTGCGGTTGTTGGCTGCAATAAAACGTTTAACAGGTAAGCCCATTTTTTTGCCAAACAAACCAGCTGTAATGTTACCAAAGTTGCCACTGGGCACGCAAATAACGGCATTGTCGGCTTTGCCTAACTTTTTAAGTTGTGCGTATGCGTAAAAATAGTAGAACGATTGGGGCAAGAAACGAGCCACGTTGATGGAGTTGGCAGAGGTTAATTTCAATTGGGCATTAAGCTCGTCGTCCATAAAGGCTGTTTTAACCAAGCGTTGGCAATCGTCAAACGTACCATCTACTTCGATGGCTGTAATGTTTTGTCCCAAGGTAGTAAATTGGCATTCTTGAATAGCACTTACCAAACCTTTGGGGTAGAGTACATATACATGAATGCCTTCTACGCCCAAGAAACCGTTGGCAACGGCACTACCCGTATCGCCCGATGTGGCTACCAATACATTTACGTTGCCTTTTTTGCCTTCCTTGGCAATAAAATAACCCAATAAGCGTGACATAAAACGTCCGCCTACGTCTTTAAACGCAAGGGTAGGACCATGGAATAGCTCCAAACTGTAAATATTTTCGGTAACTTTTACCAAAGGAGCATCGAAACTTAGGGTGTCATACACAATTTTTTTCAGTGCATCGGCTTCTACGTCTTCGCCAAAGAAAGCATCGGCAACGGTGTAGGCAATTTCTTGAAACGATAGGTTTTCGATGTTCTCAAAAAAAGATGCGGGCAATGCCTTGATGATGTCGGGCATAAAAAGACCTTTGTCGTCTGCCAATCCTTTAACGACGGCATCTTTTAGGCTTACTCCCTTGATTTGTCCATTTGTGCTGTAATAGTTCATGGTATGATGTTTTGATTATTTTTTGTCGAATAATAGTTGCATAAATTCATCGTCCGATACGTGTCCGTAAGCACCTTGCAAGGCTGCCTGCTCGTCATATACTTGTACCGAATCGCCTTGCTGTGTGGGGTTGTAAATAACAAAAGGCACTGGGGCGTTGGTGTGCGTTTTAATTGCGCACGGAGTAGGATGATCGGGCAAAATAGCCATGGTAACAGGTTCTGTCCATATCGAAACTTCGTCAAAAATGGGTTTTACGATGCGACTGTCCAAATATTCGATGGTTTTTACTTTTAGGTCGATGTTGCCCTCGTGTCCGGCTTCGTCGCTGGCTTCTACGTGCAAAAACACAAAGTCGTTGGTTTTAAGGGCCTCGATGGCTGCTTGTGCTTTGCCTTCGTAGTTGGTATCGAATAATCCCGTTGCACCTTCTACTTCTATCGATTTAAGGCCGGCATAAATGCCAATGCCTTTGATTAAATCGACTGCCGAAATAACGGCTCCGCTTGTAATGCCTACTTTTTGTGCCAAAGTTTGCATGCTGGGTTTATAGCCAGGTGACCATACCCAAATGCTGTTGGCAGGGTCTTTGCCCTGAGCCATACGTTTTAGGTTGACGGGATGGTCTTTTAAAAGTTCTTGCGATTTGATGGTTAGCTCGTTGAGCAAACGGGCGGTTTCTTGGGCTTCGCTCACCAATGCTTGTACCATAACGTCTTTTACGGGTGTGCCGGGTACGTCGTGAGGAGGGGTGCAGTTAATGCGTTTGTCGCCCCCTTTCATTACCAATAAATGACGATACGATATGCCGTTGTGAAAGGTAAAAATATCGTTGCCCAATTTTTCTTGCAAGAATTCAATCAAAATTTTTGCTTCCTCGTTGCTGATGTGGCCAGCCGAGTGGTTTTTGATTTTTCCATCTTGCGTGCAGATAATGTTGCAACGCATGGCCATTTCGCCTGGCTGAATAGCTACGCCAATGCTGGCAGCTTCGAGCGAGCCACGACCTTCAAATTCGGTGCGCACATCGTAGCCTAAAACGGTCATGTTGGCAATTTCGCTGCCTGGTTTAAAACCTTCGGGCACGGTGCTAAACACACCATTTTTGCCCAATCGGGCTATGGTGTCTATAGTTGGTTTGTGGGCGGCTTGTAGGGGTGTTTTACCTCCTAATGCGGCTATGGGCTCGTCTGCCATGCCGTCGCCTAATATAATGATGCGTTTCATTCTTTTTGATTGACTAATCGATTAATCGGTAAATCGACTAATCGATTTTATTTTGTAATTATTGTATTGCGAATATTTATATTTAAATTTGCTTATCTATTTCTTCGCAGAATGCTGGCAGTACTTCTTTAATTTTTTTAATGGTATCGCTAAGCGATAGCTTGCTTTCGGCACCCGAAGCGTTGAGATGTCCGCCGCCACCAAAAAACTCGCTGGCAAATTGGTTGGCAGGAAAATCGCCCACCGAACGCAACGATAGTTTAACGGTATCTTTCTCTTCGCGGGCAAAGATAGAGAACCTAATGCCATTGATAGATAGCGGAAGGTTTACAAATCCTTCTGTATCGCCTTTTTCGTAACCATATTGTACCAATTCTTTTTCGGACAAACTAAAAATAGCGGTATGATATTCGGGCAAGATTTCTAATTTTTGCGATAGTACATAACCCATTAAACGCATTCTGTTCTCTTTGTAGGTATTAAACAGGTGTCTGTACAACGCATCCTTGTCAACTCCTTTGCGCAATAGTTCGGCAAAAATGGTATAAATTTCGGGGCTGTTGGAGTTGTATGCCAAACCACCTGTGTCGGTTAACATACCCGCACAAATACACTCGGCTGTTTGCAAACTCATATCGGCAAAATAGCCCATGCGACAGATAAGTCTAAATATCAATTCGCTAGTCGATGCAATCTCGGGATGCGAAATACACACATCTGCAAAGGGTTGATAATCCAAATGGTGGTCGATCATGATTTTTTCTGCAGCACTATCGGCAATGAGTTTTCCTAACTCGCCAATGCGACTTAAATTGTTGAAATCGAGGCAGAAAATCAAATCGGTTTCGGCTATGATGGTTTTGCAATGCTCTTCGTTTTGTTCAAAATTGATGATTTCGCTGCTGCTGGGCAAAATGCTCATATTGGCAGGAATGGCATCGGGCAAAATGACAAAAGTTTCGCGTTCAAAAGAATATAAAAAGTGGTATAAACCTAAACAAGAACCAATGGCGTCTCCATCGGGTCTTTTGTGAGCAACAATAACAATGCGTCTGGCGCGTTGAATGGCTTTGTAGGTTGCAATGACTTTTTCTTCTGGAATAACTTTGGTAAGCATATACGTTTTGGGTTGTATTAGCTTACAAAGTTAATAAATTTTTGATGAATTGCCTTGTTGATACGGGGATATTTGTTTAGGCGATTCATTCAAAGCCTACGCTCTTCACGGCATTTTTGCTTTTCCTCTCTAAAAATGCGATACCGCTTCGCTTTTTGGCGCATTTTCTTAACGATCGTCATACACAAAAATGTATTCCCGTTCATCACAATGGCTTTTCATCGAATCGCCTAAACATCTAAACGCCTAAACGTCTAAACGATTAAACTACTAAACACGTCATCGCACAACCAAACAACCACGCACACCAACATGGCATTTAACCTTTGGGGCGTGGGGCGTTGGTAAAATCGATAAAAGCCAAGTAGCAGAGCGTATAGGCAGGCTACTTGAAAAAGTCCGATATGTAGGTCTGTAAGTTGGGCATAAGGTAGCCTGCAGATAGATTGGGTAACCACTTGCATGCTGTCGCTTAGGATTTTAATGGGATAGTATAGCCAACTTCCTATGCCTATGGGCGATATCAAAAATAGCAGTAAGCAGGCATACACCAGTAGGGTACCCAAGGGAATCATCACTAAATTGGTAAGCAAAAAGTACGTTGGGAAAGTGCCAAAATAATACAAAATAAGGGGTAGCGTGGCTAATTGTGCCGCAATAGATACGCCGCACATGTCTTTTATCCAAGTTAAGAGTCTATTTGTTATTTTGCACTGACTTGCGACCTTTGACTTTCGACCTTCGACATACAACAGGATCCCAATGACGGCACTAAAACTTAGCTGAAATCCCAAGTCGAATAGGTAGTTGGGATTGTAAAGCAACATCATAAAAGCGGTAAAACAAACGTTGTTGATGCCGTAACTTTTTTGTTGGGTAATAATGCCCAAAGCACCAATGCTAAACATGATTACAGCGCGGATAATAGAGGGTGGAAGCCCGCATAAAAAGGCGTACATCCAAAGCAATAAAATAACGACAACTTGACCCCATTTTTGAATGTTTTTATGTCTTTTAAAAGGCTGTAACAGCAGGCTGATTGCCATGAAAATAATGCCTACATGCAAGCCACTTACCGCTAAAAGATGCGAAGCACCCGATGCGGCAAAATATTGCTTTGTAACACCTTGTAAACTTGATTTTTGCCCCAATGTAATGGCAGCCGCAAGGGCATAACTGTTGCTGTCGGTGTGTTGTTTTAATGTTTGTAAGAGGTGTTGTTTGGTGAGCTTGGCGTAGGCGATAAAATGGGTGCTGTCAGGCTGTGTTTTCAGTTGCCAATTTTGCTTCGGAATATAAGCACTGCTGTAAATGTTTTTCTTATTGTAGTAGGAAAATGTTTGCTCTTGTGTGCTTTTTATGTAAAGGTTTATTTGACTTCCCTCTATCAGGATGGATGCCAAACTGTCTTTTTGAATGTACAAGATGGTTTTGTACTGCATGCCTGCTGTATCGGTTAGGTGTGCTATGCACTGATAAGTTTTGGGCTTTTCTACGGCGTCTTGTAGCAAAACAGCATGGTAGTATCCAGGTTTGGGTAGTTCTTTGCAGTAGGGGTTAGGGTAGGCAATCCAGGCAAATATGCCTAAGGCGCAAATGGCTAAACTCAACGATAATCCGCTTAACCATTCTTGGTGTCGGTATCTCTTTGTGTGATGTAAAGTACTTAAAATAAGGCATATACAAAAGCATACAACCGCTATCCATCCGTTTGGATAGTAGTAACCGAGTGCAATGCCAAAGGCAAAGGATGTAGTAATCCTAATAAAAGGGTGTTGATGAATCAAGATGGATATTTTTTTGTATTGACTAATCGACAAGCGACTATTGTAGCGCTTTTAACTGCGCAATGGTTTCGATAGGATTGGCAGATTTGAATACAAAATTGCCTGCTACCAAAGCATCAACACCAGCCTCTACCAATTCTTTGCCTGTTTCAAGGTTTACACCGCCATCTACTTGGATAATAGCCGCCGAATTTTTGCGGGTAATCATGGCTTTTAAATCGCGTACTTTTTGGGTGGTGTTGGCAATGAATTTTTGCCCGCCAAACCCAGGATTAACCGACATCAAAAGCACCATATCTACCTCTGTAATAATATCTTCTAAAAGGCAAACAGGTGTGTGTGGATTGAGTGTAACCGCAGCCTTGGCACCTGTGCTTTTTATGAGTTGAATGGTGCGATGTAGGTGGGTGCAAGCCTCGTAATGCACGTTGATAATAGCAGCGCCAGCCTCGGCAAATCGGGTAATAAATTTGTCGGGTTCTACAATCATCAAGTGCACATCCAAAGGCTTTTGGCACTTGTTTTTGATCGAATCGAGAATAGGAAAACCAAACGAAATGTTGGGCACAAAAACACCATCCATCACATCAATATGCAACCAATCTGCCTGGCTTTGGTTAATCATGTTGATGTCTTTTTCTAAGTTAGCAAAATCGGCTGATAATAGTGATGGTGAAATAATGGCGCTCATGATAATTTGATTTGTAATTCAGTACAAAAATAGGTATTATAAATTGTTCGTGCAAAACTATTTTAGCTTTCTACTTTTTCTGCTTTGCTTTTGCTATAACTTACGATAATTACCCCTCCAAATACCATAGCGGCAGCCAATACTTTTTGCCAAGTTAGGGTGTCCATGCCAATGTAAATGCTAATGGCAATGGCAATAATGGGTTGTACGTAGCTGTATAAACTTACTAAGGTGGGGCGGATGTGTTTTTGCCCAAAAGGAATGAGGGTGTATGTTATAAATGTCGCTGCAACAATTAGGTATGCCAATTCGGCTAATTGGATGCTAGGAAATGTACTCCAACTGGTTGTAAAAATTTCGGTTGCCGACAGCGGAAACGATACAACAAAAGAAAATAGAAAGATCCATTTCATAAACGTTATCACCGAATATTTGCTAATAAGAGGCCTAAATATGCCTAAATAGAGCGAAAAACTTAGGGCGTTGATAATAAGCATAACAATGCCAAAGGGGGTGGTTTGAGCTGCACCAGTGGCAGATACGCTGGTAATAATAAGGTAAATAATACCGATAAAACTAACCACAACACCGCCTGTCTTTTGCCATGTAATGGGCTCTTTTAGGGCAACGGCTGCTATAAACAAGGTGTATATGGGCGATAGGGATGCTAGGATAGAGCAGTCCATGGGAGTGATGTACGGAATACCTGCCAAGAACGACAGTTGACAAGCCAAAAATCCCAATATAGAGGCGGCAAAAATTTTAAGGTAGTCTTTTTTATCGACTTTTTCTTGGGGCATAAACAGCGATATCAACCAAAACAAGCCACCTGCACCCATGGCTCGAAGGCAAAAAATGGTAAGTGGTGAGAGTAAATGTCCGCTGGTTAAGTCTTTGCAAACAATGATGTTAAATCCAAAAATGGCGTATGCTACAAAGCATGCCAAATGGCCTAAAAGTGATAAATTTTGTTTCATTTTACCCTAAAAAATAGTGACTGCAAAAGTAGTGAAACTAATTGACATGCAATAAAAAATCCACCTCTTGTTGTGGTGGATTTTTTTTCTTGTTACGACTTTACATATTCATACCTACTTGCAAATGCCATAATGGCATCTATGGTGCTTTGTTTAGGACCTTTTGTTTGTAGTTTTTGGGTATGTTTGGTAGAGTCTTGAGGAAAGTTCTAGGTATAAATTTTCATAGGCAAACGGTATTACTTTTACTTTATAACGTGACCTATGTTTATTTATTGTGTGCTTTGCTTTTTTTTTGTTTAGGTGTGAGTTATCGATTATTCGGTCTGCCCGCATACAAGCGACTCGTGACGAGTGGCAGGCGAGTGTTTACGCGCTTTCGTGTTCTTTTATGAGGCGACGCATATTTAAAATGGCATAACGCATACGCCCTAACGAGGTGTTGATGCTAACACCCGTGCGCTCCGAGATTTCTTTAAACGATAAGTTTTCGTAAAAGCGCATACGGATAATTTCTTTTTGATTTTCGGGCAGGCTCCTGTACAACAGGTGTAATTCTTTTTGGGTTTGCCCCTCGATTAACTCGTCTTCGCGGTTGTTTTCGTAAACGTACTCGCTGTTGATATACGTAAAATCGGTAGGATCTACATAGACCAAATCAGATTGTGAACTAGCGCGCACATGATCAATTACCATGTTATGTGCAATGCGCAGTGCCCAATAACGAAACTTGCCAGAATCGTTGTAGTTGTTTTGTTTGATGCAGGTGATAATGCGGATAAACGTTTCCTGAAAGATGTCATTGCTGGCATCTTCGTCTTTGATTATCGAGAAAATATGCGAGTAGATGTAGTTTTTGTGACGTAGTAGTAACGTCTCAAATGCCCTATTGTTACCCGATTTATACAACTCTATTAGTTGATAATCGGGCATCTTTTCAAAAGTTACCATTGTTATGAGTTTACAAATAGGGTAACGTTTTATTCAATAGGCAATTTTTTTTAGTGGTTAGCAATTAGGTAGCGCAAAGAAAGGGATAATTCTTTGAGAGTGCAAACATTTGCGGTGTTTTCTGTCAAAAAACGTAAAAATAGGTCGTAAATGTTAAAATTGCGGTGCCGATTGGGCATAAAAATAGCCCCTTCAACATCACTTTTTTTGTTGTCGTGATTGTTTTAGGGGCTTATTTTGGGATGATCGACTAGTTAAGGTCGATTATTTATTCACTTGGAATTTGTTGATGCCATCGCGCAAGAAACCAACAATTTGGTTAGCAGCTGCGATACCAGCATTGATGTTTGCTTCGGCTGTTTGAGCTCCCATTTTTTTAGGAGTAGAGAAGTAGCGACCAGCAAATTTTTCGGCAAATTCGGCGTGAGTAGCAGGCATAATGTCTGTCATGTAACGGAAATCGGTGCGATCTTCCATCAATTTGATTACTTCTGCTTCGTTGATCACCTCTTTGCGAGCGGTGTTTACCAACATAGCGCCTTTTGGCATTTTGTTTAGTAAATCGTAATTGATTGAGTTTTTGGTTTCGGCAGTAGCAGGGATGTGCAACGATACTACGTTACAAGTGCTGTACAATTCTTCTACAGAATCTACTGCTTTAACACCGTCATTTTCAATTACTTCTTTTGGACAATAAGCATCAAAAGCGTAGATTTCCATGCCAAAACCTTTAGCAATGCGAGCTACGTTACGACCTACGTTACCGTAAGCGTGGATACCCAATTTTTTGCCCATCAATTCGGTACCAGAGGTACCATTGTATAGGTTACGTACACCGTAAACCATCATGCCCAATGCCAATTCGGCAACAGCGTTGGCATTTTGGCCAGGAGTGTTCATTACGCAAACGCCAGCAGCAGTGGCAGCTTGCAAATCTACGTTGTCGTAACCAGCACCAGCGCGTACTACAATTTTTAGGTTTTTAGCAGCTGCGATAACTTCGGCATCCACAATATCGCTGCGGATAATGATAGCGTCTGCATCGGCTACAGCTTCTAATAGTTGTGCTTTTTCGGTGTATTTTTCTAACAAAACTAGTTCGTAACCAGCTTGATCAATTACATTTTTAATACCGTCAATCGCTACTTTAGCGAAAGGTTTTTCGGTTGCAACTAAAACTTTCATCTATTATGCGTTTTGTTTTTCAAATTCTGCCATGCAGTCAACCAATGCTTGAACGCTTTCGATAGGAAGTGCGTTGTAAGTAGAAGCACGGAAACCACCTACAGAACGGTGACCTTTAATACCTACCATACCTTTTTCGGTAGCAAATTTCATAAAGTCAGCTTCAAGGTGTTTGTATTCGTCTTTCATAACAAAGCAGATGTTCATGCGAGAACGGTCTTCTTTGTTAGCGGTACCTACAAACATTTTGCTATTGTCGATAGCGTTGTAAAGCAATTCTGCTTTTGCGATGTTGCGTTTTTCCATTTCTGCAACACCACCGTTAGCTTTTAACCATTTAAGGGTTTGCAAAGCGGTGTAGATTGGCAATACAGGAGGAGTGTTGAACATAGAACCATTGTCAATGTGTGTTTGGTAGTTCAACATGGTAGGAATGTAGCGGCTAACTTTGCCCAACAAATCGTTGCGTACAATAACAAAAGTAACACCAGCAGGAGCAAGGTTCTTTTGTGCACCACCATAAATCATACCGTATTTAGTTACGTCGATAGGACGTGAGAAAATATCTGACGACATGTCTGCGATAACTGGAACTGGAGAGTCGATGTCTTCTAATAATTCAGTACCGTAGATTGTGTTGTTAGTTGTGATGTGGAAATAATCTGCATCAGCAGGAATGGTGTAATTTTTGGGGATGAAAGTGTAGTTAGCGTCTGCAGAAGAAGCTACTTCTACTACTTCACCAAATGCTTTGGCTTCTTTCAAGGCTTTTTTTGCCCAAACACCTGTGTTTAAATATGCGGCTTTGGTTTCCAAGAAGTTGAAAGGAACCATGCAGAATTGTAGGCTGGCACCACCACCCAAGAAAATAACGGAGTAGTTGTCGGGAATGTTTAATAATTCTTTGAACAAAGCTACAGCTTCGTCAACAACTGGTTGGAAATTTTTAGCACGGTGGCTGATTTCCAAAATTGATAAACCGTCACCATCAAAATCTAAAACAGCCGCTGCTGTTTGTTTGATTACTTCTTGAGGAAGAATAGATGGTCCTGCGTTAAAATTATGCTTTTTCATACAATAAAAATATTAGTAGAATTTTCTATAATTTCGTCGTTTTTAATAATGTGCAAATTTACGTTTTTTTTATTTTGTTTGAAAATATAACAAGCGAAATTTTTAGGGCAATGCCACTTTATTACTGGTAAACATGACACCCGTTAGCTGACTATGTCAGTTAACGGGTGAAATGTTACAATTCAACTACAATATGAAGTATCATATTAGCGATTTTTATATTGTTTTTCGTAGTATTGTTGGTAGTTTCCGCTGGTAACATGCTCTAACCATTCTTCGTTTTCGAGGTACCAATCGACTGTTTTTTCTAATCCTTCGGCAAATTGAAGCGAGGGTTTCCAGCCTAATTCGGTGCCTAATTTAGTGGGGTCGATGGCATAGCGAAGATCGTGTCCGGCACGGTCGGTAACAAAGGTGATGAGTTTTTCGGATGTGCCTTCTTCGCGTCCCAATTTTTTATCCATAATGCGGCAAAGCAAACGAATAAGGTCGATGTTGGTCCATTCGTTGTGACCACCAATGTTGTAAGTTTCGCCCAAACGACCATTGTGGAAAATGGTGTCAATAGCACGTGCGTGGTCGTTTACCCACAACCAATCGCGTACATTTTCGCCCTTGCCATAAATAGGAATTGGTTTGTTGTTTTTGATGTTATTGATCGAAAGTGGAATCAATTTTTCGGGGAAATGGTTGGCACCATAGTTGTTAGAGCAGTTAGACATAACAACGGGCAAACCGTACGTATGGAAATAAGCTCTTACAAAGTGGTCCGAACTGGCTTTAGAGGCAGAATAGGGGCTGCGTGGGTCGTAAGGAGTTTTTTCGGTAAAAAAACCTTCTTTGCCAAGCGATCCGTAAACCTCGTCGGTAGATACGTGGTAGAATCGTTTGCCCTCGTAATTGCCTTTCCAAAGATTTTTGGCTGCATTTAGCAAATTGGCAGTACCCAATACGTTGGTGCGAATAAATGCCAATGGATCGGTAATAGAGCGGTCAACGTGCGATTCGGCAGCTAAGTGAATAACACCGTCAAATTGGTATTCTTGGAATAGCTTTTCGATAAATTCGGTGTCGGTAATGTCGCCCTTGATAAATTGGTAGTTGGGAAGGTCGCAAATATCTTTAAGGTTTTCAAGGTTGCCAGCGTACGTAAGTGCGTCTAAATTGTAGCACATGTAGTTGGGATACTTGGTTACAAACAATCGGATAACATGCGATCCGATAAAGCCTGCGGCACCAGTGATAAGAATTTTTCTATCCATAGCAATTAATGTTTATTGTCGTTTGTCGCTTGGCACTCGTCGCTTATGAACGATGAGTGACGGTTGACTAAAAACGGTTATGGGTTATAGTGTAATAGCCATGCATCTTTATAGGCAGGGTGTTTCTTGGCTATTTGTTCCATGCCTTGATTTCCTAACTCTTCGGTAGGGTATGATGCTGCGATAATTCTAAAACGGTGTTCGGAGTAAACTATCTTACTCTCTTTAAGCGAAGAGGGTAATTCATTGATAAATTTAATAGCCTTCGCTTGTGTATTAAAACTGCCAATTACTACGTGGTAGGGAGTGCATTCTTCGGCAGCGTTTAGTTGGATTTGCGGTGTAATAACGACCTCTTCGAATGCTACAGGTGGAACAAACATAGCGCGTGAGATGTGTTGCTTTTGGTTGAAATTGATGGGAATCATCAATAATATAAGAATGGCTGCAACGCATGCCACTGCAAAACGAATAGACGATTGAGGTGCTTGTTTGGTAATGGTTTGTGGTTGTACCAAAGGTTTAATAATGGTATTGGCGCAAGTAACTTGTGGAAAAAATACAGGTTGCAAACCATAAGATGTAGCCGTGGTAATACCTTGTTTGGCAGGCTCAAAGTCTATGCCGTTGTCGCTTTGTTTAAGGATACCTAACTTTCCGATTGAAATTTGTTTAAAGCGAAGCAGGTAATTTTTTAATGCCTCAACTTCTTGTTCTACAAGGTTGTTGGCTTTGTGTATGGTGCATCCGCTCTCTTGGGCAATGGCTTGTGCCAATAATCCATCGTTGTAGGTAAGCGTGGGATTAAAACCAACTGCTTTGCAAGGAGGATAAATGGTGTCTTCTTGGCATTTTGCTCCCTGCATGGATGCAACAAAGCCTCCCAACGAGGGGATAACTACAAAATCGTGGTTTTGTAGTAGTGGCTCGATATGTTGTAAAATTTGAAGCATCAAACGCAAAAATAGTGTAAAATATCATACAAAACAACTATAACGTTTGCCAAGTTGTTAACAAAATTGGATTTTATTTTGACTGAACCTCGGTATTATCTTTACTCAACACTTCGTGTTTCGTGAATTTTGCGATTAAGTGAGAGCAGAACAAATTTATTTGTTATGCCGAGCGTGAGCAAAATCATGAAGGCAAAGCCTGAATAAGATAAACGGCACCTCGGCAAAAGCAAAATCTGCGATTTTGTTCATAAGTTGAAACGAAGACATTGATAAGCAAGCTTCTCATGTCATCGCTCCAACTTATACAAAAAAGCTGCGCTTTTTTGCTTTTGCGCTCGGTTTGTATTATCTTTGTAGGGTGAGTGTGTACTTAATAAGGTATGTATAAGAGTACGCAAAGTAACAGATATTTAAATTGATATTTACCATGAAAAAGTGGATGATTATTGCTGCTGCGTGGATGCTTTCGTTTTCGTTGTATGCCATGCAACAAATAACAGTAAATCCGGTGTCTTTTTTTCAGACGCCTACGCAAGGTGTGGAGTTCGACTATGCTGATGTGTATGTAACACAGGATGTTGAATATGCCCAAAAGAATCAAACTTATCAAAACGAAGCTTGGCAAAGAACCGATTATGCGTTGAATGGTTTGGTGGATAAAGAAGGTCGTTTTTCGGTTTGGAAATTTGTGCCCTCGTATCTAAAACACAACAACGAAACGCCTAAGCGTCTGGTTGTAGAAATTTTGTTGTACAACGAACCCGTGCAGTTGGATTCTACCATGCAACCTATTAACGACGAGGATGAATACCTTATTCCTTATAAGGTGCGTTATCGTTATAAGTTGTCATATTCGGATGGTTCTCCACTGTTAGAAAAAGATTACGGAACCATTTATGGAACTTATCAAACCAAGAATGTAGATTTTACAACTGAATTTCCTGTAGATAGCAGGGTCGGTATTCAAGCCGTTTTAACCAGGGTTAGACAAGAGGTATATGCTTTGTATGGATTTAGCAGTTTTGAAATGCCTTTCTCGTTGTATGATTTTTCGAAGATTCCGGGTTTAGATCTTTTGCAAAAGCAACTTGTCGATCAAATAGGACAAAAAGAAGGCTTGATGTTGGATAAAAAGGCGCAAAGTATCATGACTGCCTATGCAGATGTGTTGAGCTATCATCTTCATCGCCTTGGTGCACAAGAGCAAGCTTATGCCAATCGAAATTTAGCCCTATGCAAGGCTTGGTTGGGAGATGCTACGGCTATCGAACATTTAGAAAAGTATAAATCTGCCCTTACAACCAGTCAGGATACCATAGATTATTTTTCGGTAGATTTGTTTGTAAAATATTATCCACAAGGAATTACCAAATATGCTAAATTATTGAACTTGTTAGCTGGTAATCTCCAATGGATGGTAGATGCTGCTACTTATAACGATTTGCTTTGCAGCGTGTACGAAGTTGAATATCCTATTCCGTTCCTTCCGATTAAGCAGATGCAAGGTAAGGTAAAAAAAGTATCGGGCGAATTGATACAAGAAGGCAAAGAACCCTTGACTTTTACTTTGAAATTTAACAAAGAGGGATTGCCAAAATCGTTGGATATGAGTAGAGTAGAGTACGATGATAACAAGAAAAATACGGTTCGTACCAATACCCTGCACATCTCATACCATAAAAATGAATTCGATAAAATTACTTGTTCCTCTACTCAATTGGTTAGACTTTTAATGCCAGGAATAGATGCTTTGAATCAGCCAATGGATCAAATGGAGCAAATTATGCACTGTAAAACAGATAACGTATTGGGCGGTTTTGTTAAATTTAAAGTAGCAACAGAAGAAACCAACCAATTTATGTTTGATACCGATGGCAATGTTTACATCCGTGGCGAAAAATCGCTTTCTCGTCCGCATGGTCTTTTAAAAAAGATTGCCGACGAAAACGGCGAGAAATTCCCCGCTATGGTTTCGGCAAATTCTTCGGCATACGAAATGTTGGTGAATATAGACGAGAATGGCTTTGTAACTCATTATGATTGGAATGGTTATGTGTTGATGGAAAAGAACGTAGGATATGATAATTATGCTTACATCAAAGCCGACTCGGTTGCGTTACGCATATCCATGCAAGAACCTTATGGGGCTCAACCCGGTGTTATGACTCACGAGGTTTCGTTAAGGGTTGAAAATAAATTGAATAAAGTAAAGTCTGATGTTGCAGTTCCTGCATCTTCGGTGCAACTAAAACATCAATGGATGTTTGATGTTAAGTATGATGAGTATGGTAACTGGACTTATTTAAAAGTAGGTCCTTACGAAGTGAAACGTACCATTATTTATCAGTAGATTGTCGCTTGTCGATAGTCGATAGTATAAAAAAATCTCAGCATTTGCTGAGATTTTTTTATGGTTGTATAAGTTGTTAAATTGATTTTAACGGAGGAATTTTTAGGCACAAACTTTCACCGATTATTCACATTCGTTCATCAATTCGTCACCGATTATTCGCTTCGCTCATGAAGTTGCTCCCGCTCGGCATAACAAATCAATCTGCTCTCGCTTACTCGCAACTTTCACCGATTCACCGATTCACCGATTCATCGGAGCATCGCTTGCGATGCGACTTATTACGCTTTTACGCGGCCTACATAAGACCCATCGCGTGTATCGATTTCGATCAATTCACCTTCGTTGATAAACAAAGGAACGCGAACTTCGGCACCAGTTTCTACGGTAGCAGGTTTTAGGGTATTGGTTGCGGTGTCACCTTTTAAACCAGGTTCGGTGTAGGTAACTTTCAATACTACTTTGGTTGCAACTTCGGCAGTAAGAACAGTTTCGGTAGATGTGTCGGTAAGAACGTCAACTACATCGCCTTCTTTCATAAATGCCAAACCGGTAATTTTATTTTTTTCGATAGGAATTTGTTCGAAGGTTTCTTGGTTCATGAAGATTAAATCTTCGCCTTCTTGGTATAGGTATTGGTAAGGACGACGTTCAACGCGTACATCTTCTAATTTGAAACCAATTTGGAAAGTTCTTTCCAATACGCGTCCGTCCACTACGTCGCGCAATTTGGTACGCATAAAGGTGTTTCCTTTACCAGGTTTTACGTGCAAAAATTCGATAACAAAATACAAACGACCATCCATGCGGATACACATGCCGTTTTTAATGTCTTGAGAGTTAATCATAATGGTATAAAAAATTAATGAATATTATTTACTTAAATTCCTTGAACCGCAAATTTAGTATAATTCTTTGATTTAACACAAAAAAAGCGACCCAAAGGTCGCTTTTTTTTATGTATGTAGAACAGATTACATCATGCCACCCATACCGCCGCCCATAGGAGGCATAGCAGGTGCAGGATTGTCTTCTTTTTTGTCCGATACAATGCAAGCGGTGGTTAACAACATACCTGCAATAGAGGCTGCGTTTTCAAGAGCAACGCGGGTTACTTTAGCAGGGTCGATAACGCCACTTGCCATTAGGTTTTCGAATACATCGGTACGAGCGTTGTAACCAAAGTCGCCTTCGCCTTCGCGTACTTTTTGTACGATAACGGCACCTTCTTTGCCCGCATTGGCAACGATTTGGCGAAGAGGTTCTTCGATGGCACGACGTACAATTTGAATACCGGTGGTTTCGTCTTCGTTGTCGCCTTTAAGGTCTTCGATGGCGCTGATGGCACGGATGTAAGTTACACCGCCACCAGGTACAATACCTTCTTCGATAGCCGCACGGGTAGCGCTAAGGGCATCGTCAACACGGTCTTTCTTTTCTTTCATTTCTACTTCGGATGGAGCACCAATGTAAAGCACTGCTACACCGCCAGCTAATTTAGCCAAACGTTCTTGTAGTTTTTCGCGGTCGTAGTCGGAAGTAGTTTTTTCAATTTGAGCTTTGATTTGAGCCACGCGAGCAGCGATGTTTTCTTTAGCACCAGCACCGTTTACAATGGTAGTGTTGTCTTTGTTGATGGTAATGGTTTCGGCAGTACCCAACAAATCGATGGTCGCTGTGTCTAGTTTTAAGCCTTGTTCCTCGCTAATAACGGTACCGCCAGTAAGCACGGCAATGTCTTGTAGCATTTCTTTGCGGCGGTCTCCAAATCCAGGAGCTTTAACAGCACAAACACGCAAGTTAGCGCGTAGGCGGTTTACAACCAATGCAGTAAGCGCTTCGCTGTCAACATCTTCGGCAATAATCAACAAAGGACGATTGCTTTGTACGGTAGCTTCGAGCAAAGGAAGAATTTCTTTTAACGAAGAGATTTTTTTGTCGTGGATAAGTACCAATGGTCTTTCCATAACCACTTCCATTTTTTCGGTATCGGTTACAAAATAGGGCGATAGGTAACCGCGGTCAAATTGCATACCTTCTACTACGTCAACAGTGGTGTCGGTACCTTTGGCTTCTTCTACGGTAATAACGCCTTCTTTTTTCACTTTAGCCATGGCATCGGCAATAAGTTTACCAATTTCGCCATCGTTGTTGGCAGAAATAGTAGCTACTTGTTCAATTTTGCTGATGTCGTCGCCTACTTCTTGCGATTGAGCTTTGATAGATTCTACTACTTTAGCTACGGCTTTGTCAATACCACGTTTCAAATCCATGGGATTAGCGCCAGCAGCTACGTTTTTAAGACCCACCGAAATGATAGCTTGTGCCAATACGGTAGCGGTAGTAGTACCATCGCCTGCGTTGTCGCCAGTTTTAGATGCTACTTCTTTTACCAACTGAGCACCCATGTTTGCATTTGGGTCTTCTAGTTCAATTTCTTTGGCTACGCTCACACCGTCTTTGGTAATGTGAGGAGCACCAAATTTTTTAGCCAAAATAACGTTACGACCTTTAGGGCCAAGGGTTACTTTTACTGCATTAGCCAATTCATCTACGCCTTTTTTTAGTAGATCGCTGGCTTCGATATCGAATTTAATTTCTTTTGCCATGATATATAATGTTTATTGTCACTTGTCGTTTGTCACTTGTCACTTGTTGTTAGTTGTTTTTAGTTACTAGATATACTAGCGACTATTTACAATCAACAAGCGACGGTTATATGATTGCCAAAATGTCGCTTTGACGCATGATAAGGTATTTTTCGCCTTCCCATTCAATTTCGGTACCAGCATACTTGCCGTAAAGAACGGTGTCATCTACTTTTACGACCATTTCTTCGTCTTTGGTGCCATTACCCACAGCAATTACTTTGCCTTGTAGGGGTTTTTCTTTGGCTGAATCGGGTAGGATAATGCCGCTTGCGGTTTTTGCTTCGGCTACAGCAGGTGCAATAAGTACTCTGTCTGCTAAGGGTTTAATGTTCATAATGTTTATTTTTATTGTTTATTAGTTTGGTTAATCGATGAATCGGTGACGAATTGATGAACGAATGTGAATAATCGACGAATTGGTCCTTGATGTTGTCGAAGGGCTGTGCTTCTTGTATAAATGGTATTTTGTCGATTTATCGTTATAAGTACAAATTCCGTGCCAAACAAAAAAGAGGTGACAGAATGTCACCTCTTTTTGTGATATACTTGTGTTAATTATTCTGCAGGAGTAGCAAAAGGTTCGGCAGCTGGAGCAATGGGGCTTTGAGCAGGAGCTGCAGTTTCTTCGATTTTATTTTTAAGCGAGGTAGCTTGATCTACTTTTGTGTCGGCACCTTTAAAACCAACAGCAGCAACACATAGTACCACCAAAATGGCAGCTAAGGTCCAAGTTGCTTTTTCAACAAAGTCGGTAGTTTTGGTTACACCCAATACTTGGTTAGGCGAAGAGAAGCCAGATGCTAAACCACCACCTTTAGATTTTTGTGAGATAACCAATAAAATCAATAAAATGCCGACTACAACGGCCAATGATACTAATACGTTAAACATACTATTAGGAATTTGTTTGAATTATTTTATTTAAAAATCGAATTTGGTCTGCAAAGTAAGTACTTTTTTCTGGATATTTCAAATTTAATTTTTCAAAAATATGCAGTGCTTTGGTATATTGACCTTGTTTTATGTAAATTTTTGCCATCGTTTCCGTAAAAACGCTGTCGCTCAGGCTTTCTTTTTCGTTGTTGGCAGTAGGATCTTCGTATTCAAATTTATTGTCGCTTAACTGGATTCTGGGGTTGTTAGCAATAAATTTGTCTATAAGTGCTTGTTGTTTTAGCGGTTTGCTGGTTTCTGGTTCGGGCAATTCGACAAGTTGATAGGTGCTGCTTAGCTCCGACGAACTTACCAATTGACTAATCGGCAAATCGTTTTTAGCCGCAGGCTGTGGATTTTCTACTACTGCTGGGGTGTCAATAAGTTGTTGCAAGTGTTGACGATGATAACAACTCAAAGAGGCTTTCTTTAGAAATCGTCTAAACTGCAAATCGTTGACATTGTGTAAGTTTTTAGCATACAAAATGGTAAAAGTGGCACAATAAGGATAAGTATCGACCAATTGTCGCATGTCCGATAAAGTACTTTTATCCAAGTACTCGGGATGTTGAATGTATCGTTTCAGTTCTTGTGTCGTCATAATTACCAATTGGCTACGGTGTCGTTGTAAATGTGATCACAAATTTCTTCTACCAATTCTTCGATAAGCTGGTCTTGTACATCGGTTAGCAGCAAATTGCTATCAAAGTTACGATAGGCAGTGTAGCTACGTTCAAAATCCTCATCGTGGTTGGTGTTGTTGGTATAGCGCACATTTACACGCAGGGTTAAACGAGTTTCGGCTGCCAACGAGTTGGCATTAACCGACATAGGGGTAATGTCGTAGCCTGTAACCTCGCCAGATAGCTCTAAGTCGGCATTCCTATCTATCAGATTGAGCCGAGTTTGGCGTGTATAGGTGTCTTTGAGTTTCTCGTTTAGCACGTTGGTTAACGGTGCATACACCATGGCGGCTTGGTTGGTAAAGTCTTCGATGGCAATGGTTTTTACTTTATCGTAGTCGATAACCGTACCATTGAACTTGTACGATATGGTGCACGATGCTGCTACAAGGCACAAAAATGTACTTGCTATGTATATCCAAAACAAAGAATCTGTTTTTGATATTATGTGGAACAACGAACTTAAATATGGAGATATTTATCTTCAAAATGAAATAGAACAATCAAAATATAACTTTGAATACTCTAATGCGGATA
>CALDQH010000108.1 GCA_937911935.1 uncultured Bacteroidales bacterium
GTATTGCTAATTACACTAACTCAAAATCCAACTGTTTTTTTACAAGATCAGCTTTTGCAATTCTCACTGTCAATTCGTCGCCTAACTGATACCTTTTGCCTGTGTGGCGGCCCACTATGCAGTAGTTTTTTTCATCGAATTCATAGTAGTCGTCATCCAAACAACGAATAGGAATCATACCCTCGCACTTATTTTCATTCAATTCTACATAGATGCCCCAATCCGTAACACCTGAAATCACACCATCATACACCTGTCCAAGACGTTCGCTCATATATTCCACCTGCTTATACTTAATAGAGGCCCTTTCTGCCGATGCAGCCAACTGCTCCATATCCGACGAATGCTCGCAATACTCCTCATATTCATTTTTATTAACCGAATGCCCTTCTTCAAACAAATATCTAGTCAACAATCTATGCACCATCATATCTGGATAACGGCGGATTGGAGATGTGAAGTGAGTATAATAATCAAAAGCCAACCCATAGTGCCCAATATTTTCAGTCGTATAAGTAGCCTTAGCCATCGAGCGGATAGCAAGTGTTTCAATCAAATTCTGTTCTCGTTTGCCAGTCACCTGGTCAAGCAAATTGTTAATAGCAGCTGACACCACCTCGCTCTTACCTGTAGTTTTCAGTTTGTAACCAAAACGCTTAATAAACGCACTAAAATTCTCCAATTTATCTGGATTAGGCACATCATGCACACGATAAACAAACGTTTTAGCTTTAGCTTTAGCACCTTTCACCGCTTTAGGTTTACCAATATGAGCCGCTACAGTTTTATTCGCCAACAACATAAACTCTTCAATGAGCATATTCGACTCCTTAGCCTCTTTGAAATATACACTGAGTGGCTTACCTTTTTCGTCAATTTCAAATCGCACTTCCACTCTATCAAACGCAATTGCACCCTTAGCAAAACGCTTAGTTCTCAGTATTTGCGCCAATTCGTTGAGTTTCATCATTTCTTGAGCATAATCGCCTTCGCTAGTTTCGATTATTTGCTGCGCTTCTTCGTATGTAAATCGTCTATTCGAATTTATCACCGTGCGGCAAATCTTATAATCCTTCACCTCGGCAAATTCATCTATATGGAAAATAACAGAATAAGCCAACTTATCCTCATTCGGACGCAATGAGCAGATATTATTACACAATCTTTCAGGCAACATAGGCACAGTCCTATCCACCAAATATACCGACGTAGCACGCTTATAAGCCTCTTTATCAATAATTGAATCAGGTGTTACATAATGAGTTACATCAGCAATATGCACACCAATCTCCCATAGATATTGCTCCCCTGTTTGTAGGGACGCTCGGTCCGAGCGTCCGCAATCAGAGCAAAGGGGTTTGTTTATTTTTCTAATCGACAACGCATCATCAAAGTCCTTTGCATCACGAGGGTCAATAGTAAATGTTACCACATCACGCATATCTACACGACGTGCAATCTCCTCATCATCAATCTTGTCTGATATCTCATTAGCAGCATCTTCCACCTCCTGAGGGTAACTATATGGCAACCCAAACTCAGCCAAAATAGCATGCATCTCAGCATCGTTATTACCAACATCGCCAAGCACTGTAACAATCTCACCAATAGGATTTTTTTCCTTGCTTACCCATTCCACGATGCGTCCCACACAACGTTGCCCATCCTTTCCGCCATTCAATTTGTCAAGCGGAATAAACATATCGTGAGTCAACAATTTCTTGTCAATATTGAGGAATGCAAAAGTAGGTTTAACTTCCAAAATACCCACAAATTCAGTCTTTTTGCGTTCTAATACCTCAACCACTTCGCCCTCTTGTTCTTTGCCCTTACGACGAGGGAAAAGCACAACTTCTACTCTATCTCCATTCAACGCACAACCCATCGAACGCTCAGCAATCCACACACGTTCACCTCCATCGTCAGGTATGAGATAAGTCTTCTTAGCAACAGATTCACGGTCCAGCACACCTGTCACAGTCTGACGACGCATATTGGCTTTATATTTACCTGCGCTAATACGTTGTATCTTACCAGCTGCCTCTAAGTCAAACATAGCATCAACCACGCGCTCCTTCATCACCGACTTCTTCAATCCCAAAGCCGCTGATACTTGCTTATAATTAAAAGGCTTAGTTGAATTCTCATTGAAAAAATTCAACACCTGACGTGTTATAGCCTCTTTCGTAAAATTACCTTTTGCCATATTTCAATTTTCATTTTTTGCAATCATTCCTCATTCCTCACTCATCATTCCTCATTTCTCACTCCTCATTATTTCAATATCAATTATTCCATAACAGTAAGGCGCAATTTCATACGGATTAAATGTGTAGATGATACTACTATCAGTTAAAGCAAAATTGCCGTTTGGTTCAATGTACCAATCATTGTAAAATTCATCCTCTGCAGGCAATAAGCCTTCCGCTCTCAATGCTTTAGCCTTTTCATCAAGCAATTTACCAACTTTGCGCTCAAATCCTTGTCCAAAAATATCTTCTTCCATTAGTTGTTCACCTGTTTTAATATCAAAAACATAATTGATTTTGGTATTCATACCATGTGCACCACCAGCGTATGTGTATAACTCTCGTTGATACGACAAGATATTTGAATCACAATATAAAACCTTACCCTTTACATCTGTAATAAAATTAAAAGTGTCGGTAGGTTCAATTGGATTATTTTCATAAATTTCTTCATACACTTTTTCATACTCAACAAAAGATGAATCGGCATATATTTGCAACACCTTTTTTGTAGAATAATTTGCAAATTCTGAACCAAACAGAGCAGACAGAATATTATTTTGCAACAATTTATAAGAATCACCTATCTTCTCTGTTGGCAATTCTATTTCTCCTGTAAATTCAAAATGCAAATTAAAATCCTCTTTGACAATCTCGCAACTATATGACTTTGTTTCAAAAAAATCATTGTTATTCGAAGAACATCCAACTAAGATGATAACCAATAATATAAATAATATTTTTTTCATAAATTGACACATTTATACTAACTTGCAAATTTACAGAAAAATATCTAAATAATAAAATCTTTTTTGTTTTTTCGTTTCAAAATATTAGTAAAACTACATATCACAATTAAACTTTTTACATTTTTTTACTATTCTGTTGTTTATTAGAAAATAAAATTGTAAATTTGCCAATTGAAATTTATACTACCAAAGTAGTATTAAATGGCAACCATATTACACATAACAACCTGAAATTCATACAATTACCTAACAAAACCATAAAGTTATTGTTAGGGTGTTTGTGTGCAATTTCGCCATAAATATGTCTGAAATATAACAAATTTATTATATTAACTTTTAGTTATATGACAACAATTAAATTAAAAAAAGGTTTAAACATCAAAATTTCGGGCGATGCTGAAGCTAAAGTAGCTGGCAAAGTTATCTCGCAAGAGATAGGTATCGTGCCTGATTATTTTGAAGGAATGACACCTAAAGTGGCTGTCAGAGAAGGTGACGAAGTGAAAGTCGGCTCACCTATCTTGTTCGACAAAAACCACCCAGAGGTGAAGGTTGTATCTCCCGTTTGCGGTACAATCAAGCAAGTAGCTCGCGGCGAACGCCGTAAACTACTCTACGTGCTCATCGAACAAAACGGCAAAACAGAGCAAGCTGAACTTCCAGCAATGGATCTCAAAGCAGGCAAAGAGTCTGTTCATGCTGCTATGTTAGCTGCAGGTTTCGGTGCAATGTTGCGTCAACGTCCTTACGACGTAGTTGCTAACCCAGCAGTTGCTCCAAAAGCAATCTTCGTATCTGCTTTTGATTCTGCTCCTTTGGCTGCCGACTATAACTTCGTATTGAAAGGCGAAGAGGCTAACGTACAAGCTGGTTTGAATGTTTTAGCTACTATCGCTAAAACTTACTATTCAGTATCTCCTGCAACATCGGCTGAATTGCGCAACATGAAAGGCGTTGAAATCAACGAATTCATCGGTGCTCACCCTGCTGGCAACGTTGGTGTACAAATCAACCACCTCAACCCAGTTAACAAAGAAGAAGTAGTTTGGACAATGAACATCATGGACGTAGCAATGCTCGGTCGTTATGCAAACACTGGCAAACTCGACTTCACACGCAAAGTGGCTGTTGCTGGTCCAAAAGTAAAACACCCTGCATACGTTGAAACAATCAGCGGTACAGTAGTTGCCAACCTCACAGAAGGTAACCTCAATCTTGACGAACACATCCGTACAATCAATGGTAACGTTCTCACAGGTTTGAAAGCTGACGAAAAATCATTCCTCTCTCCATTCGCTAACGTAGTAAGCGTAATTGCTGAAGGTGATGAAGCTGACGAACTCCTCGGTTGGGCTATGCCTCGCTTCAACAAATTCTCAAATTCATGCCTCTTCTTTACTAAATTGCAAAGCATGCTTTGCCCTAAAAAACACTTCGATTTCGATGCTCGTATCCTCGGTGGCGAACGTGCATTCATCGTAAGTGGCGAGTACGACCGTGTATTCCCTATGGACATTATGCCAGAACAATTGGTAAAAGCCATGATTGCTCGCAATCTTGAGAAAATGGAACAACTTGGTGCATACGAAGTAGCTCCTGAAGACTTTGCACTTTGCGAATTTGTTTGTACTTCAAAAATCGAAACACAACGCATCGTACGCGAAGCTCTCAACTACATGAGAAAAGAACTTGAATAATTCATAATGCATAATTCATAATTCATAATTTTTTATGCAATTATGTTCTTATGTCTTTAATAAAGTAAAAACGAGCGAAGCGAGTAAGTCTCACATCTCGCTACTCGCTACTAAAAGTCTAAATAAAATGAAATTTTTAAAAAACATCGTAGACAAAGTTGAACCTACTTTCTCTGAAGGTGGTAAACTTCATATGTTTCACTCGGTGTTCGATGGATTCAAAACATTCTTGTTTGTGCCTAATGACACAGCAAAACATGGTGTTCACATCCACGACGTAACTGACTCGAAACGTACAATGATTATGGTGGTAATTGCTCTCATACCTGCTCTCCTTTTCGGTATGTGGAACATCGGTTACCAACACTTCTTGGCTATCGGTCAAGATGCAACTTTCTGGCAACAATTTGCCTTCGGTCTTTTGGCTATGCTTCCTGCAATCGTAGTATCATACCTCGTTGGTCTTGGTATCGAGTTTACAGTAGCACAATTCAAAGGTCACGAAATTCAAGAGGGTTTCCTTGTATCAGGTATCCTTATCCCTATGATTATTCCTGTTGACACTCCACTCTGGATGGTAGCTATCGCTACTGCATTCTCAGTTATCTTCGCTAAAGAAGTATTCGGTGGCACAGGTTACAACGTATTCAACGTAGCATTGATCACTCGTGCATTCCTCTTCTTTGCATACCCAACAGCTATGTCGGGCGACCAAGTATGGGTTCGCACACGCGACGCTTTCTGGTATGGCGGTGGCGAGAAAATCGATGGTTTCTCTGGTGCTACCCCTCTCGGACAAGTAGCAGTTGCTTCTGAATATACTGATCCAGTATCATTTATGGATGCATTCATCGGTATAATTCCTGGTTCAATGGGAGAAACATCAACAATCGCTATCTTGATTGGTGCTGCTATCCTTCTCATCACACGCGTAGCAAGCTGGAAAACAATGTTGTCAGTATTCGTAGGTGGTGCTTTCACAGCATTCTTGTTCAACCAATTCGGTCCTGACACTGCAGTGGCTAACATGCCTTGGTATATGCACCTCGTTCTCGGTGGTTTCGCCTTCGGTGCTGTCTTCATGGCAACTGACCCTGTAACATCTGCTCGCACTGAGTGTGGTAAATGGATCTATGGTTTCTTGATTGGTGTAGTAGCAATCGTAGTACGCGTGCTCAACCCAGGTTATCCAGAAGGTATGATGTTGGCAATCTTGCTTATGAACATCTTTGCAAACGTAATTGACTACTATGTAGTTCAAGCAAACATCAACAAACGTCTTAAACGTGCAAAATAATAATTAGTAACTAGTAATGAGTAACTAGTAACAAGAATGCTAAATCTCACTACTCGCTACTCGCTACTAAAAGTCTAAAAATATGAATACAAATAAAAATAGTTATACGTTAATATATATGGTGGTAATCATTACCATCGTATCGTTGCTATTGTCGATTACGTCTGGTTCGCTTCGTTCTTTTCAAGAGGACAACGTACGTCTCGACACTAAAAAGCAAATCCTAAATTCGTTGCCAGGCATCGAATTAGGCGAAGATGCAGCAGCTACCTACGCAGCAACTATCAAAGAATACAATATGCTTGATGCAGAGGGTAATGTAATCAAAACCCTCGATCCAGTAGCCGACTTTGATGTAAAAGCTACAGAAGGCGTAGAATTCCCAATGTATGTTGCTGAAGTAAACGGCGAAACCAAATATATCCTCCCTATGAATGGTGCAGGTCTTTGGGGCGCAATCTGGGGCTATATGGCTCTTAACGACGACCGCAACACTGTGTACGGCGTATTCTTCAACCACGCTGGCGAAACTCCAGGTCTTGGTGCTGAGATTGTTACTGAAAAATTCCGTAACCCTTTCATCGGTAAAGAACTTTTGAAAGATGGTAAATTTGCTTCTATCGCAATTGAAAAACCAGGTACTAAAGTAGAAGGTCGCGACCAAGTAGATGCAATCTCTGGTGGTACAATCACATCAAAAGGTGTTGAAGCTATGATTGCTACAAGCCTTGCAAGCTATGAAAAATTCCTCACTGCTCCTGCTGCTATCGTAGTAGAAGAAGTTATCGAAGCAGTAGCAGACAGTGTAATGGTTGAACCTATAATCGAAGAATAGTAATAAGTAGGAAGTAATAAGTAAAAAGACATTTAGTCTAACGACTTACTACTTACGACTAAAATCTAAAAGATATGAAAGAAGAATTGAAAAATGCGTTACTTGGCCCACTTAACAAAAACAACCCTGTGGCTGTCCAAGTGCTCGGTATCTGTTCTGCTTTGGCTGTAACAGTACAATTAAAACCTGCTATCGTTATGGGTATCTCGGTAACCATCATCGTAGCAATGGCAAACGTTGTGATTTCGCTCATCCGCAATACAATTCCTAATAGCGTACGTATCATCGTGCAATTGGTTGTTGTAGCGGCTCTTGTAACCGTAGTTTCAGAGGTATTGAAAGCATTTATGTATGACCTCAGCGTGCAACTCTCGGTGTATATCGGTCTTATCATTACTAACTGTATCCTTATGGGTCGTCTCGAGGCTTTTGCTATGGCTAACAAACCTTGGGCTTCATTCCTCGATGGTATCGGTAATGGTCTTGGTTACGCTTGGGTGTTGATCGTTGTAGCATTCTTCCGCGAATTGCTCGGTTCTGGTTCGCTTTTCGGTATCCGTATCATCCCTGCTTCATTCTACGAAATGGGTTATGTAAACAACGGTATGATGATGATGCCTGCTATGGCTCTTATCATCGTGGCTTGTATCATTTGGGTTCACCGTTCAATCAACAAAGACCTTCAAGAAAAGTAAAATGTCTACAGACAACAGACAACAGACAACAGATTATAACCAACTGTTGACTTTTGACTGTTGACCGTTGACCAAAATATTAAATTATGGAACACGCATTAAGTTTATTTGTAAGTTCGATTTTTTCGGACAATATGATATTCGCATACTTCCTTGGTATGTGTTCATACCTTGCAGTATCGAAAAATGTGAAGACCTCTGTTGGTCTTGGTATTGCTGTAACAGCTGTGCTTCTTATCACACTTCCAGTGAACTACTACCTCTACACAGGCATTTTGCAAAAAGGTGCTCTCACTTGGTTGGGTGAAGGCTTTGCTGATTTGGACCTCAGCTACCTCAGCTTGATTCTTTTCATTGCTGTAATTGCTGCTATCGTACAATTGGTTGAGATGATTGTTGAAAAATTCTCACCATCTTTGTATGCGTCATTGGGTATTTTCTTGCCTCTTATCGCTGTTAACTGTGCTATCATGGGTGGCTCTTTGTTCATGCAACAACGTGTTATCCTCGAAGGTACTGACCCTAAAGCTCTCACTGGTATCGTTGACGTAGTGTTCTACGCTCTCGGTTCTGGTATCGGTTGGCTTTTGGCTATCGTTGGTCTTGCAGCTATCCGCGAACGTATGGAGTATTCTGACGTGCCTGCACCTTTGAAAGGCCTCGGTATCACATTTATCACCGTAGGTCTTATGGCAATGGCATTCATGTGCTTCTCTGGCTTGAAAATCTAAATGAATTGAAAGTTGAAAATTGAAAGTTGAAAGTTACATAATTTTCAAATTTCAAGTTTCAGGTTTCGAATCGAAAATTTCAAATTTCAAATTTCAAATTTCAAATCGAAAAAATTATGTTATTAGAAATAAATACAATGGCTACGCTTACAAGTTTGGTGGTTTTCCTTGCAGTAATCATCTTGCTTGTTATCGTATTGCTTATCGCTAAACGCTACTTAGTAGCATCAGGTAATGTGAAAATTACCCTCAACGGCGAAAAAGAAGTTGAAGCTGCAGCTGGTGGCTCTCTTCTCAATGCTATGGCCAATGCAGGCGTATTCTTGCCATCTGCTTGTGGTGGTAAAGGTTCTTGCGGTCAATGCCGTTGCCAAGTAACAGAAGGTGGTGGCGAAATCCTCCCTACTGAAACTGTTCACTTCTCTCGCAAACAAGTTAAAGACCACTGGCGTCTTGGTTGTCAAGTTAAAGTTAAGGGTGATATGGCTCTTAAAGTTGACGAATCAGTACTCGGTGTTAAAGAATGGGAATGCGAAGTTATCTCTAACAAAAACGTCGCTACATTCATCAAAGAGTTCATCGTGGCATTGCCTCCAGGCGAACACATGGACTTTATCCCAGGTTCGTATGCTCAAATCAAAATCCCTAAATTCAAAATGGATTATGATAAAGACATCGACAAATCTCTCATCGGCGAAGGTTACCTCGATGCTTGGAAAAACTTCGGTCTCTTTGGCTTGAAATGCGAAAACACTGAAGAAACTATCCGTGCTTACTCTATGGCCAACTACCCTGCTGAGGGCGACCGTATCATGCTTACTGTACGTATCGCTACTCCTCCTTTCAAACCAAAAGAACAAGGTGGTGGCTTTATGGATGTAATGCCTGGTATCGCTTCTTCTTATATCTTCACTCTCAAACCTGGTGATAAAGTTATTATGTCTGGTCCTTACGGCGACTTCCACCCTATCTTCGACTCTAAAGCTGAGATGATGTGGGTAGGTGGTGGTGCTGGTATGGCTCCTCTCCGTGCTCAAATCATGCACTTGACTAAGACATTGAAAACTACTGACCGCGAAATGCACTACTTCTATGGTGCACGTGCGCTCAACGAAGTATTCTATCTCGAAGACTTCTTGGCTATTGAGAAAGAGTTCCCTAATTTCCACTTCCACTTGGCGCTTGACCGTCCAGACCCCAAAGCCGATAAATTGGGTATTAAATATACAGCAGGTTTTATTGCACCTGTTATGGGCGATACCTACTTAAAACAACACGAAGAACCCGAAGAAATCGAATACTACCTATGCGGTCCTCCAATGATGGCAAAAACCGTGCTTGACTTGTTAGACAGCCTTGGCGTAGAAAAAGATATGATTCACTTCGACGACTTTGGCGGATAATCTAAAGCGCACTGCGGTGCGTATTAAAAAATCGGCAAACCGATAAATCGGTGAATCGATGCAAAAAAAGGAACGAAAGCAATTTCGTTCCTTTTTTGTTTTCTATACAGGCAAAAAATATTACCTTTGCATCGTCAGTTGCCACACTACTAATAAGGTAACAGTAATAGTACATCTTAAATTTTTAATCTTTATGGATAAAAAAAACTCACAAGGCAATGCAGTGTTGCCAATTCAAAGAAATTTAGAAAAGAAAGAATCCGTATGTGTGAATAAGAAAATGACGATTCTTGACTTTAAACTATTAAGTAAAGTACAAGAATGCATCGTTTTAATTAGAGATGTTTATGTTATATCTGATGCTGACGTAGGTTCTTTATATGGAGTAGAGACCAAACGGATAAATGAGGCAGTTCGTAATAACCCAGACAAGTTTCCTAAGGATTATATGTTTATGTTGACGAAGGAGGAAGTTGAATTTTTGCGGACGAAATTTTCGACCACAAAAATTTCTTCAAAGAGCAGATCATGCCCAAAAGTTTTTACTGAGAAAGGATTGTATATGTTAGCAACTATCCTTAAAAGTAAGTCAGCATTAGAGGTAACTTTTGCAATAATAGAAACATTTACAAAGGTAAGATATTTAAAGCGTGAACTTGTTAAATTGCATAATGAAAAGGAGTCGGAAAACTCAAACTCTATGATTAAACGTTTTGGAGATACCTTGTCAGAACTTGTAATGCCAGAATTAGAAACCTCAGAGACAGAATCGACATTAGAATTAAATTTCTTTATAGGCAAGTTAAAGCATACGGTAAAAAAAATAAAAAAACATTAGATTGATAGCTTTATAGAAAATAATCTTTCTATTCAAGTCTATTCTGCCGGTACAACTGCCATGAATTAACCGCTGTTAATTTTCTTTCCAAAGTGCCTCTTCTTGTCAATTTGCAGGAAATCCCATGACCTTAATGTCTATGTTTGGATACAGGTTTAATAAGTCTATTATTTTAACAGATAAAATCGATGCAAAAAAAGGAACGAAAGCAATTTCGTTCCTTTTTTGTTTTCTATATCTCTTAGTAAGAGAGTGTTTTGCAAATATATGTTATTTTTTTGATAAATAGGTATTTTCTATTCTATTAAATTTTACTTTTCTTTTGTTTTGACACAAAAGAAAGTAAACAAAGAAAAAGTCAAGGCTAAGCGCTTCGAGCGGTGTTTTTCTATCCAAAAGCTACAAAAACAGAACTCGCCTTTGGCTCAAACAGCAGTTTTTGTTTAACGCTTTTGTCGATAAAAAAACATATTCCCGCTCTCTCGCGCATGCCAGTATTTCTTCTGCAGAAACACTATCTTTTTTTACATTTTTTCTCTAAAAATACTTGTAAATATCTAATAATCTGCTGTTTATCTACATGTAAAATTCTATATCTCTTACTAAGAGATATAGAATTAATTATTTGATTATCAATTATTAAAATAAATAGGTATTATGAAGAATTTATGTAAACTTGTGTTCGTCTCTCTAATGGGAGTTTTTTTGGTAGCATGTGAGTCTAAAACAGAACCTAAAATGATGTACAAAGGTCAAGAATACGTTGATTTAGGTTTGTCTGTAATGTGGGCAAACTATAATGTTGGAACCACTGCCCCTGAGGAAACGTATGTAAAAGTGGAGGATATGACCTTAGAATACAATCGAGAGGGTAATTACGACAAATTAAAAGCTATTATGGATAGCAATTGGGAAGGAGATTGGAGATTGCCAAGTGCAGACGATATGCAAGAATTGGTTAAATTCTGTGATGTAACAATGACTATCAAGAACAGGGTTTACGGTTATGAGTTTGTTAGTAAAATTAACGGTAATTCTATCTTTATGCCTTTGTGGCCAACGCCAGAGCCTTACCATCCATTAGATGCCCCACAAGCTCTATATCTTAATTCTGAAGTAGATTACGAAACATCAGAAACAGGAGAAGTTATTGTTTATCATGGTGGTATTGCATTTTCAGATGATCGTTATCATATATTCTATCCTGCTGATCCTTCATTTAAAGGAGGTCGTACGTTCGAGGCTCGTATGGTATTTAAACCTTAAGAATGTTGCTTCTTATACAACTGCCATGAATTAACCGTGTTGTGCCAGATGCTGTAAAAACCTCCGGCTACGGCACAAATGGGGTCCATAAAAGTGTAGGCAAGCCAAATGACAAATACAGTATTTTTTTGCCCTAAGGCTTGACCTGCACTGATACTATCGCCAAAAGACTTTCCTATTTTTCTACCAATGTAAAATTGCATCAAGCAGGCAGATGCCGTCACTACCATGATGCCCAATAGGGTTGCTATGTCAATTTTGGTGTGTGCAAAGGCACGGCTTGCAGTTGCCATGGCAAGGGCAAGTGCCACCATCCAGAGGTAAAAAGCAAGGTCTTTAACTTCTCTGATTTTATCGCGTAATTTGGGCAAAAACCGATTGGTTAGGCGTGCCAATATCAGTGGAATCATAAGTACAGGGCAAACTTGGGCTACAATGGCTCGAAAAGTTTCGCCAAAACCCACCTCACCTTGCATAAATAGCGGAATAAACACAGGAACGGTAAGAGCTACCGATATGTTAATTAAAATATTGTACATCAGCAGGGTAGCAGGATTCCCACCTAGTTTTTCTACAATTACTACCGATGCTGTTGCGGTTGGGCATATTAGGCATGCCAGTAGGCATTCTACCAAAATAAAACCGTTGGAGTGGGGTAGATAGCGCAGCAATAGCGATAGCAGTCCCATCATGCCTATCTGAAAAAGTAATAAAAATCCGTGCCATGGACGCAGACGCAATTGACTAAAATCAATTTTGCAAAACGACAGATACAGCATACTAAAAATAAGTGCGGGCTGTACTATTTTTATGCCTGCGTTGATGTTGGTTTTTACCGCATCCGGCAAATGCAATGCGTGTGCTATTAGGTATAGGCATATCCCCAGTAGCATGGTAAGCGGTAGTGACCAATTTTTTATAAACTGCTTCATCTTTTTCTCTTACTAAATTCCCCACAAAGGTACGATTATTTGTTTAATCGTTTAATCGTTTATTTGTTTAATCGTTTAATCGTTTAGTCGATTACTCGGGCTTCGCCCTCATGAAGTTTGGCTGCGGTTCGGCAATTAAAGTAAACTTTATTGCACTCACCTTGCACAAACTTTCACCGATTAGTCGATTAGTCGATTCATCAAAATTTATTACCTTTGTTTCGCTATGTCCACTTCAACTCAATACGCCCATGTTATCCTGCCGCTTGCGTTAGATGGCTATACGTATGCCGTTCCAGAATCGCTGCAAGTGCAAGTAGGAAGCCTTGTGCTTGTGCCGTTGGGCAGGACAAGACAGTATTGGGGGGTAGTGAGTAGAATCGAAAGAGATGCTCCCAAGTCAATCTCCTACAAAAAGATCTTGCAAGTTGCCTATCATTCTCCTTTGGTTACTCCAAACCAATTGCAGCTTTGGCGTTGGATATCAACCTATTATGGTTGCTCTATAGGCGAAGTTTTTTGTGCGGCTATCCCAACGTTGTTGCAAAAAAATGAGTTCAAGCCTTTGCAAGTAACCTATGTTAAAAAAATAGGCGATGCCTCGCGCATAAAGCGAGCACAGCAATTGGCTATTATAGAACGTTATCAGCAACTTGTGGACAATTCTTCGCTTCAAAAATCGGCAGATACATGTTCAAAAGAAGCATTGGTGCCTAAAAGCGAATTGATAGATGGCTTGTCTATATCTGCTTTTAATACGTTGATAAAGAACGAGATATTTACTTGTCGTCAGGTAGAAAGCTCTCGGCTTCCAGCCTTTGAGCAAACACAGCAGTGGCCTGTTTTAACTCCAGCGCAGCAAACGGCATATCAACAAATACAAGATGCTTTTGCCAAACATAACATGGTTCTTTTGCATGGCGTAACCTCCAGTGGAAAAACCGAAATATACCTAAATCACATCAAAGAGGTACTCGCGCAAGGTAAACAAGTGCTTTATTTGGTGCCCGAAATTGCTTTGACAGCTCAATTAGAGAATAGATTAGCAGCAGTTTTAGGCGATAAAATGGTCACCTATCATTCTGGGTTAACAGACAATCAGCGCGCAGAGATTTATCTTAACTTATTGCACAACAAACAGATACAAGTTGTTTTAGGAACACGCTCGTCTGTTTTTCTGCCTTTTACGCAATTAGGTTTGGTCATCATAGACGAAGAGCACGAACCCTCTTACAAGCAATACGAGCCATCCCCTCGATACCATGCTAAAAATGTCGCGCTCATGATGGCGCAAATGGCAGGGATAAAAACCTTGTTGGGCTCTGCTACTCCATCCATCGAATCCTATTATTGGGCACAAAAACAAAAATACGGCTATGTGTCGCTTGTACAACGTTATAATGATGTACAACTCCCTCAAGTACAAGTGGTTGATAGACAAGATGCTTTCCGTAAAAATCGCATGAAAGGCATGTTTACGTGGTTGTTGTACGAAAAAATGCAGCAGACTCTGGCAAATGGAGAGCAGATAATTTTGTTTCAAAACAGGCGTGGTTTTTCATCGCAAGTGGAGTGCCCCGATTGCGGGTATGTGCCTAAATGTCGTCATTGTGATGTTAGTTTGACCTACCATAAAAGTAAAAATAGGCTGCAGTGCCATTATTGTGGGTATTCTACTCCGGTCCCCACTCAGTGTCCTACTTGTGGTGGGTCGTCACTTAAAGACAAGGGATTTGGAACCGAAAAAGTAATAGAGGCTTTGTCACAATATTTCCCAGGCGTGAGTGCCGAGCGTTTGGATGTGGATGCTACCCACAACGGACAAGTTTATCGAGATATTATCGAACGATTTGCTACAGGAAAAACCCAAATATTGGTAGGAACTCAAATGGTAGCCAAGGGACTCGATTTTGATAATGTAGGTTTGGTGGGAATTCTCAACGCCGATAATATGATGAGTTTCCCCGATTTTCGGTCGGCAGAGAGAGCCTATCAACTCATGGTGCAAGTTTCGGGCAGGGCTGGTCGTCGCGCCAAACAAGGTTTGGTCGTGTTGCAAACTTCGCAGACCGAACATTATCTAATGCCAGCCGTACTGAATCAGCAGTACGAAGAATTTTATCAAAAGGAATTGCAGGAGCGATACGACTTTTTGTATCCACCTTTTGTCAAAATGATAGCCATACAGGTGCGTCATGTGCGTGCAGATGTTGCTGCAAAAGTAGCAAATGTGTTAGCAAATACATTGCGAAGGCAATGGCAAGATGCCGTATTGGGTCCTACCGATGCCGCAGTAGGCAAACAACACAATAAATACGTAAAACAATTGTTGATTAAGATAAAGGCATCGTCTCAACAAGTAAGAGAAAATGTCTTTTTGGAGGTCGAACGCATAAAAAAAGAATATTCATCGGTCGATATTGTGGTCGATGTGGATCCCATTTGATATGAAAAATTTAAAAGGATTTCTTGCTTTTATACTAACTGTATTTTTTATGCCTGTAGTGGCACAAAGTACACAGCAAAAAATATACGAATGCTATGTTTTTAACGATATCGCAACTTGGAAACAGGTGGTAGATAGTTTGCAACAGGTAAAATCCCTTACAGATACACAAAACGAAGCACTCCTAAACTACGAATATGGGTATGTAGCGTGGTGCTTGAGCAAAAAAGTAAATAATAAGACAGAGGCCGAAAAATATTTGAACAAAGCTTATTTGCATTTAGAGACCTTGCCCAAAACATCCAATTACGAGGCAACTGTTTTGGCATATCATGCGGCCTTTGTTGCGTACGAAATCGTTTTGTCGCCTATTAAGGCTCCTTTTATCGGTTCAAAATCCATTAAATATGCCAAGAAAGCCTTGAGTCTCGACTCGCTCAATTATTTTGCGCACATTCAAATGGGTAATATTTACTATTACATGCCTCCTTTGTTGGGTGGATCAACCCAAAAGGCCATAAAGCATTATACTCAGGCAAAACAATTGATGCAACAACAGCATATCCATCAGCAAAATTGGCTCTATATGAATTTGCTTTTAACCATAGCCGATGCGTATAAAAAAGAAAAAGATTGGAAAATGGTAAAGTCGTGCTACGACGAAGCTTTGCAGATGCAGCCCAATTATCCCTACATCATCGAAAATTTATACCCAACGCTTCAAAAAAATGAAGCAATAACATCTGGAATATTGCGTAGCGATTCGCCTCACCAAATCACCAAATAACCGCATCATCATAAAAAAAAGCCCCGCAGGGCTTTTTTTTATTTCGCTTGATGAACCGTAAGTTGTGGGAATGGGAACTCAATGCCTTCCTTGTTAAAGGTTTCGTACACAATCTTGTTCATATCAAAGTAAACACCCCAGTAATCGCCACTTTTAACCCATGCACGAACGGTAATATTTACGCTGCTGTCTGCCAATTCGCCCAAAGCAATAAAGTGAGCTGGGTCTTTTAAGATGCGGCTATCAGCGGCAATTAATTTCTCGATAACGGCTTTTACTTTTTCGTAGTCTGTGCCATAATCAACACCAAAGCTCCAATCAACACGACGAATGTCTTGGGTGCTGTAGTTGGTAATTACGTTGCTGCTTAGCGGACCATTAGGAATGAAAATAGTTTTGTGGTCGGGAGTGGTTAGCACGGTGTGGAAAATTTGAATTTCTTTTACACTACCAGCTTGACCTTGTGCTTCGATGTAATCGCCTGTTTTAATGGGTTTAAAAAGCAAAATCATAACGCCACCAGCAAAGTTTTGCAAGTTGCCGCTAAGTGCCATACCCACAGCAACACCAGCAGAAGCCAATAGAGCTGCAAACGAGGTAGTTTCTACGCCTAATGCGCCAACAACTGCAATAAGCAATAGTACGGTTAGGGTTACATTTACCAAGCTTTTAACAAACGATTTGATGCCTTCGTCCATGCTTTCGCGTTTGTTCAATGCTTTGGTTACAATTTTCTTGATAAACGAAATTAGCACGCGACCTACAATAAAGATAAGGATAGCAGCCAAAATGTTTTTGCCAATTTCGATGCCCGAATCCCAGGCAACGTTCAAATAAGGTTGAAGTTTTTCCATGATGTTTATTGTTTAATGTTTAGTCGATTAGTCGATTCACCGATTAGTCAAAATTAGAACACAAAGTTATAAAATATTTTTTTGTTTTTTTTGCTCAAAAACCGTATATTTGTCTTTTGTGAACAAATCATTAACTACAATAATCAACTTATGAAAAAAATCTTGTTGACGGTCTTGTTGGCAGTTTCGTCGCTGATGGGTGTTTTTGCCCAATCCTACACAGGCGATCAAGCCAAACGAGGCTATGCTATTTTTAGCGACAAAGTAACCTTTATTTTTGACGAGAACATTTACGGAGTGCGCCCCGAACGTGTGTTTGTAACGGGCGATTTTCGTGGTTGGGATGCTTCTACCGAAGTAGGCGAGTGGGAGCTTAAAAAAGTAGGCGAGCAATGGATGCTTACTTTCGATAACGTTGACGAAAGCGTTATCAAACCCAATACTGGTTTTAAATTCCGTATTAACAACGAAGGTCAATGGTTAGATCCTACCGACCAATCGCCAAACGTAAAAGGTGGCAACCTAATTTACGAAATGGACCGCGTAGTAGCAGGTCTTACTGCAGAAATTCGTAAAAGCAACCTTATTTGGGCTACTATCTCGGGTGTAAAACGTTCTTTCAATCCTGCTGATTACATCATTAAAGATGCTCAAGGTAACGAAATTAAAGTGGTAGGCGTGCTTCCTAACGAATCTACCACTACGCTTATCGTTCCCGAAAAAGACCTTGACATTCGTCGTGTTTATTACCTCGAAATTCCTTCGCAAAAACTTAGAGCAGCATGTTCGTACGACGGTTGGTTCCGCGAAGTGTATTCTACCAAAGAACTAGGTGCAAACATCGACAATGGTGTTACTTCTATCCGTGTATTTGCTCCACGTGCAGAACAAGTTAAACTGTATCTTTACAAGGGTGCCAACGATACCGAGGCATATCAAACATTCAATATGACCGTTGACAACGACGGAGTTTGGGAAACCATTATCAACGAAGATTTGCACGGTGTTTATTACGACTTTACCGTTCATGGTTCTACCGACCCAGGTAACTTCTTCTACGAAACCAAACCTGTTCACATCAACGATCCATACGCTCGTGTAAGCGACGATACCTTTGGTAAATGCCGTATTTGGCATCGCACCAAAGCGGCTACTCCTTTAAAAGGTGGTGTGCCTAAAATGGAAGATGTAATCTCTTACGAAGTTCACGTTCAAGACTTTACCGATAATCTTCCTTTGCCCGATAGCTTAAAAGGTACCATTCGTGGTATGATTACTCCAGGTCTTAGAAACAAAAATGGCGAGAAAGTAGGTTTTGACTACTTAGTAGATTTAGGCATCAACGTAGTGCACTTAATGCCTGTTCAAGAATACCTACACTTCCCAACAGACGACTGGTATGAATCGTTCAAAGACGATCCATACATGATTGAGCAAGGTATTGCACACGAAAACTACCAATGGGGTTATCGTACCTCTTTTGCTATGGCAGTAGAATCTCGTTACCGTGTTAAAGGAGCAGAATTAGGCTCTGAACGCGACGATATGCGCGACCTTGTTCAAGCATTCCACGACAAAGGCATTGCCGTTATCATCGACATCGTGCCTAACCACACTGCCGAAGACATGGATGGCAAACAATTCTTGTTCAACTTTAATGGCTTTGACAAACAATACTACTATCGTACCAAAAACTTTGAACACATTGGTGCATACGGCAACGAGGTTAAAACCGAAAACCGTCCTATGACCCAACGTTGGTTAATCGACCAAGTTAAATACTTTATCGACGAATTTGGTATCGATGGTGTGCGTGTTGACATTGCTGGTCAAATGGACCAACAAACCTTAACAGCATTCTGGGATGCTATTGGTCGCGATAAGATTGTTTATGGCGAGCCATGGATTGCATCGAACGACCCCGATTACGAAGCTAACCCCGATTGGGACTGGTACAAAGAAGATTCACCCATTTGCTACTTCCAAGACGAGTCTCGTAGCTCATACAAAGGCCCTGTATTCCAATTGGTAGATCCTAAAAACGACCGTGGCTGGGCTGGTGGTAAATACAGCGAACGCGAAGGCGTTATGCGTGGTTTAACTTGTACTTGCAAAGACGACAAGAATCCTAACAGCGGTATTTCTTACCTTGATATTCACGATAACTTTGCACTTGCCGATCAATTTGGTCGCAACTTTGATGGTCGCGACTCGGTTTACGAAAATGAATACAAAATTGCGGTAACCTTGCTTTATACCACACTTGGTCCTATCGTAACGCACGGTGGTTCAGAAATTATGCGTAGTAAAGCACACGCTCCACTTCGCGAAGAAGTTCGTACTACCAAAGCTGGTTACAATGCTTATATGCACGGCTATCGTGACACTTACAACCACCGTACCGCTAATACCTTTGTTTGGGAACAAGTAGGTCAAAAACCAACTGGTACCAACTTCAACGACTACGACAATATGTACAAATTCTGGCGTGGTTGGAATACATTCCGTAAATCTGAATACGGTAAAGTGTTCCGTCAAGGCGAAGCTGTTCCAGAAGGTTACTACAAATGGTTCTTGCCACAGCCCGAAAGTGCATTGGGTTACTTAGTGGACGACAAAGTATTGGTACTTATCAATGCTGGTCACGAACCTATCGATTTTGAAAATGTAGAACTACCCAAAGGTAAATGGCAATTGGTAGGTACATCAGATGCTATCAACATTAAAGGTGTAAAATCGAAAAACAAAACCACCAAAGTGAAAGCGGGCGTAAACAAAGTTACCGTAGAACCCCTTTCGCAATACGTTTGGATTAAAAAATAAGACTTAATCCGAATCCCTAATACAAAAGGAGCTGACTTTAGTTAAATGTCGGCTCCTTTTTTGTTCATGCTCCCATTGAGAAATAATTTATCGCGAAATCCTTACAATTAAAAAAATATCTGTATTTTTGTACTTTAATGCACATGCTAAATCAATAAAAACACAATATGTCAAAAATTATTTTAACAGGCGACAGACCTACTGGTAAATTGCACATTGGGCACTATGTAGGTTCGTTGCGTCGTAGGGTAGAATTACAAAATTCGGGAGAGTTTGATAAAATTTTTATCATGATTGCCGATGCGCAAGCATTAACCGACAACGCCGATAATCCAGAAAAAGTACGTCAAAACATCATCGAAGTAGCATTAGATTATTTGGCATGTGGTTTAGACCCTGCAAAATCAACCTTGTTTATTCAATCGCAAGTGCCCGAACTTACCGAATTGGCATTTTATTACATGAACTTGGTAACCGTTTCGCGTTTGCAACGCAACCCAACGGTAAAAACCGAAATTCAAATGCGTAACTTTGAAACCAGCATTCCTGTAGGTTTCTTTACATACCCAATCAGCCAAGCAGCCGATATTACCGCCTTTAAAGCAACCACCGTTCCTGTGGGCGAAGACCAAGCCCCTATGATTGAGCAAACCAACGAAATTGTGCGTCGTTTTAACGGTATTTATGGCGAAACTTTGGTAGAACCTAAAATTCTGTTGCCACAAAACGCGGCATGTTTGCGTTTGCCAGGTATCGACGGAAAAGCCAAAATGAGTAAGTCTTTAGGCAATTGTATTTACCTATCCGAAGAAGCAACCGAACTGGCTAAAAAAGTAAAAGTAATGTACACAGACCCAGGACACTTACGCGTAGAAGATCCTGGCAAGGTAGAAGGTAACGTGGTATTTACCTACTTAGATGCTTTCTGTACCGATGAGCACTTTAAAACCTATTGGCCCGAATACGCTAACCTTGACGAACTAAAAGCACACTACCGTCGTGGTGGTTTAGGTGACGTAAAATGCAAAAAGTTCCTTACCGCTGTGCTCGAAGAAGTCTTAGGACCTATCCGTGCCCGTCGTAAAGAATTTGAAAAAGACATTCCTTATGTTTACAACGTTTTACGCGAAGGTAGCTTAAAAGCACGCGAAGTAGCCGCACAAACCCTTAACGAAGTTCGTGCAGCTATGAAAATTGATTACTTTGACAATCAAGATTGGATTAACGAACAAGTAGCAAAATTCCAATAATATGTTAGAGCAAGCTAAAAAACTATTGCAAGCAGGCAAGGCAGAGCAAGCCATTTCGCAATTAGACCAATACCTGGAGTTTTCCAATCCACGCTCCGACGAGGCTTATTACCTAATGGGCAATGCCTATCGTAAATTAGAAAACCTAAGCGAGGCCATGAACTGCTACTTAAAAGCGTTGGAGTTCAATCCTAAAAGTCCAGCAAAAGAGGCGTACGAGCAGGTGTCGGAGATTTTGGATTTTTATTTTAAAGACATGTACAACCAGTAAAAAGTATTTTAATGGCAAATTTCGGCGTTGCTGCTTGTCCTCAAAATGCTCATTTACGCTAAGTAAACTCCGCTTTTTCGGACTGCGCGCGCCTTGAACTTTACTCATTAAAAGTACTTTTTAGAAATGGGAGTGAACTCCCTCCTTTAAAATACATTCTTTAGGCAAAGCGCCTAAATGCCTGAACATTTAATCACCGATTAGTCGATTAGTCGATTAGTCGATTCGTCAATAAGAAAACGTTGATTAGTCAATATAAAAATATGAAAAAACTTCTATTCATTGCAATTACGGCACTACTATGTGCATGTGTAGGTCCAGAAGGACCACGTGGTCCACAAGGCCCTCAAGGTCCACAAGGTGAGCCTGGCGAAGGAACCAACTGGAATGTTTCTTGGTTTACCGTAGATTCTGATAGCTGGGAACTGGTCAACAACGATGGTATGCCGTATTACAAATACACCATAACCGGCAAAGCTATTGCCAACTTAGATGAATATACCGCACGCGAAGGTTTGTTCTTTTTGTATGTATATCCTTATGGCGTAGATGTCGATCAAAATAAAAATTACATTGGCGATCAGGCTTTGCTGCCTTATACCCGCTATTATAATGGGTATAGCCTTGCAACCGATTATGAATTTTATCCAGGCGAATTAACCATTTATATAACCTACAACGATTTTAGAGTCGCACAACCGGATACGTTTACCTTCCGTCTGGTTACTTTGTGGTAGAAGCAATAATTGCTCCGTCGCGCATCTCAATAACTCGGTCTGATACTTCTGCCAAGTCTTTGTCGTGCGTAACCACCAAAACGGTTAACCCATATTCATTGCACAACTTACGTAGTAGGTTGTGCAATTCTTGTTTATTGGCACTATCCAAACTGCCCGATGGTTCGTCGGCTAAAATAAGCGAAGGTTGTTTGATGAGTGCCCTGGCAACGGCTACGCGTTGTTTCTCGCCGCCCGATAGTTCGTTGGGTTTGTGGTTGGCTCTATCGGATAGCCCCATGGCCTCTAATAGCGCTTTGGCTTTTGTTTCGGCTTTCGATGCTTTTTCGCCAGCAATTAAAGCAGGAATACACACATTTTCCAAGGCAGTAAACTCGGGTAAAAGTTGATGAAACTGAAACACAAATCCAATGTGTTTGCCACGAAAGGCTGCCAATTCTTTGTCTGATAATTGATGTAACGATATGCCATCTACGGTCAATATACCACTATCTGCTTTTTCGAGCGAGCCAATGATTTGTAACAACGTAGTTTTACCTGCACCACTTGCTCCGATAATCGAGACAAACTCGCCTTTGGCAATGTCTAAGTCGATGCCTTTTAAAACTTGAAGCGAACCAAAATTTTTGGTAATTCCTTGGATGTGTATCATGTGTGTTGTGTAAGTTGTTTGATGCAATAAGCTGCTAAATAGCAGCCAAATAAGGCTGGTATGTACGATATAGTCCCCACCGTTGTACATTTATTACGCTCGTCATCTACTTTGATAACAGCTTGTTTGTCGGCAGGTTCAATCGAGTAAACAACGGGCAGTCCTTTGTATATCCCATTGGCTTTGAGTCTGCTGCGCATGGTGCGAGCCAAACTGCAATAGTTGGTTTGCGAAATGTCTGCATAACGTAGGGCGGTTGGGTCTAACCTGCCGCCAGCACCCATCGACGAAATGATCGGAATTTTTTGTTCGATGCAGTACGTAATCAGGGCTGTTTTGGGGGCGATGGAGTCAATGGCATCAATCACAAAATCGGGTTGGTATTGTTGCAAGACAGTAGCTACATTATCAGGGTCGATAAAAAGCGACAAGGCGTTTACTTGCAGGGTTGGGCAGATGCGAAGCAACCTATCTTGCATCAACGTGGCTTTTTCTTGCCCAATGTTGTCCGACAAAGCCAATAGCTGTCGGTTGATGTTGCTTGCCTTAACCGTGTCGGCATCAATAACGGTTAGTGTTCCCACGCCTGCACGTGCTACCATTTCGGCAGCGTATGCTCCAACGCCACCAACGCCCACAATCATAACGTGTTTGTCGGCAAGCATTTTGCAGGTATCCTCTCCTAGTAATAAAGCCGTTCTACTTATCCATTCGTCCATGAATACAAAAGTAAGCAAATTTTATGAAGTAGTTGTTTGTGTATTCTCAATAATTTGAAGTTGATTTAAAAAATCGTACTTTTGCGCTCTATTTTATCTAACGCTATTTGATACGTATATTTTTTTGAACGATGAAAAGAATTCTTTTTTACTTATTTGCATGTTTGTTCTGTGTTGCTTGTGAATCGCCAGATGTACAGCCTCCAGCCAACGAAAATCAAACAGAACAAGAAACTCCCGCACCTCCTCAAGGTCCTCAAGAAGAAGAAAAACCTGCTCCTCCCGAAGAGTTGCCAGCCAATGCAAATGGCCATGAATATGTAGATTTGGGGTTGTCTGTAAAGTGGGCAACTTGCAATGTAGGAGCTAACAAGGCAGAAGAATGTGGTAGTTTTTTTGCATGGGGCGAAGTGCTTACAAAAGAAGGTGATGCTTGGAAAGATTACAAATGGTGGGTGGATAATTTTACCAATATGACCAAGTATTGCGTTGATGCAGATTTGGGAACAGTGGATAATAAAACCGTGTTGGAGTTGGTTGATGATGCCGCTCGTTATAATTGGGGTGGCAGTTGGCGCATGCCTACTAAGGCAGAACAGGATGAGTTGCGTGAACAATGTACTTGGGAATGGACGCAAAAAAACGGCGTACAGGGATATTTGGTTGCATCGAAGCAAAATGGCAAGTCGATATTTTTGCCCGCGGCAGGTTTTGTCAATCAAGCAGGAGTGCAGCCTGCTGGACGATATGGAGCATATTGGAGTTCTTGCTTGATAGAAGGTCCATGGGTATCACATTCTGCCTATTCGTTAGACTTTAATAGTAAATCCGTGTACCAAATGTCGAGCCAACGACAAATGGGTTGTTGTGTTCGTGCGGTATTGCCGTAAGAATTTAACCAGAAAAATTTGTGCAATTATATTTTAATGATTATCTTTGCAATGATTTGAGGGGAACAGTAGTTCCCCTCTTGTGTTTTCTTATAGTAAAGAAATGATAGATAAAAATATTGTAAATCAATTGGTTAGCGATTTTTTGACCGATAAAGATTGCTTTTTGGTGGATGTCCAAGTACAGCCAGGTAATTTTATTGTGGTTGAAATTGATAGCGAAACAGGTGTTGATATTGATACTTGTTGTGCTATTAGCCGCCATGTAGAGGCAAATTTGGACCGTGAAGTAGAAGATTATGAGTTGGAAGTAGGATCAACAGGGCTTACCGCACCTTTTAAAGTACTTCGTCAATACCAAAAAAATATTGGCAACGAGGTAGAAGTGTTGGCAGGAGGTAAAAAAATGGTTGGAACCTTGCTTGCTGCCGACGAAAATGGTTTTAGCATCGAAGTGGCTAAAAAAGTAAAAGGTCAAAAACAACCCGTGTTAGAGCAAATTAGCCTAACTTATGCAGAAGTAAAATACACGAAATATAATTTTAAATTCAACTAATCAAAAATGGCAAAAGATTCAACAAAGTCTTTGAGCATGATCGAGACTTTTTCCGAGTTTAAAGAATTAAAAAACATTGACAAATCGACCATGATTAGCGTGTTGGAAGAATCCTTCCGCTGTGTCATTGCTAAAATGTTTGGAACAGACGAAAATGTCAATGTGGTAATCAACCCTGATAAGGGTGACTGTGAAATATGGCGTGACCGCGAAGTGGTAGCCGACGGAGAAGTAGAAAATCCTTATACCCAAGTTGCTTTTAGCGAGGCTCGTGCCATCGACCCCGAATGTGAAATTGGCGAAGAAGTAACCGATTCCATCAATTTCTTGTCGTTTGGTCGTCGTGCTGTGTTGAATTTACGTCAAACTTTGTCTTCTAAAATCTTAGAATTGCACAAAGAAAGCGTATATGAAAAATACAAAGATATGATAGGCCAAGTGGTTTATGGCGAGGTATATCAAATCTGGAAAAAAGAAATGTTGTTAATTGATGCAAACGGCAACGAATTGCTATTGCCCAAAACCGAACAAATTCCTTCGGATTTCTACCGCAAAGGCGATACCGTTAAAGCAGTTGTCGTAAAAGTTGATAACAAAAACAACAACCTAAAAATCATCGTTTCGCGTACATCTCCCATGTTCTTGCAACGTTTGTTCGAGCTTGAGGTACCCGAAATTCAAGAAGGATTTATCACCATCAAGAAAATTGCTCGTATCCCTGGCGAACGTGCTAAAGTAGCTGTAGAATCGTTCGACGATCGTATCGATCCAGTAGGTTCTTGCGTAGGTGTTAAAGGCTCTCGTATTCACAGCATTGTACGCGAATTGCGCAACGAAAACATCGATGTTATTAACTATACATCCAATATTTCGTTGTTTATCTCTCGTGCATTAAGTCCTGCTAAAATCGTATCGATTAAAATCGACGAAGAAAATAAAAAAGCAGAAGTTAGCTTAAAACCCGACGAAGTATCGTTGGCTATCGGTAAAGGCGGTCACAACATTCGTTTGGCGATGATGCTTACCGAATATCAAATCGAGGTGTTCCGTGATATTGATATGGGCGACGAAGAAGATATCTATTTGGACGAGTTTAGCGATGAAATCGAACAATGGATTATCGATATCTTTAAAGGATTGGGTTACGATACCGCTAAAAGCGTGTTGAATGTATCGCGCGAAGATTTAATCAAAGCTACCGATTTGGAAGAAGAAACCATCGACGAAGTTTTGTCTATTTTGCGCGCCGAATTTGAATAATTAAAACTGCTATATGTCCGTAAAATTAAGTAAAGTTACCAAAGATTTAAATGTAGGATTGGCAACTGTTGTCGAATTTCTACATAAGAAGGGTTTTTCAGAGGTCGCTGAAAACAACCCAAACGCTCGTATATCAGACGAGCAATATGATTTGTTATTGCAAGAGTTTTCGAAAGATAAAACCGTAAAAAAACAGTCGGAAATTGCGGCTCAACGCCACAAAGAACGACCCAAAAACGAAACGGTTGTGTTGGATAGCTATGCGAAAAAAGAAGCAGCTGCTGTTGAGCAACCCAAAGAAGCACCCATTCAGTTTAAAACGGTGGGCAAGATTGATTTGGATTCCTTGAATAAGAAAAAAGCAGCAGAAACGCCAGCAGAACCCGAACCACAAGAAGAACCTGTTGTACAACTAGAGCAACCTGCTATTTCGTTGCAACAAGAAGAAACACAGCCCGAAGTGACAGAAACTGAAACTCCGGATACTCCCTCTGTTCCACAACAAGAGGAACAAGAACAGACGGTTGCTTTGTCCGAAACGCCGACCACAGAACAAAAATCGGACGAAGTCTTTACTTACGGAAATAAAAATATACAATCATCCATCAATGTTGTTGGAAAAATTGACCTTTCTGCGTTGAATCAACAAACGCGTCCCAAGAAAAAGACCAAAGAAGAAAAACGCAAAGAAAGAGAAGAAAAATATCCACCCAAAAATGGTGCGGCTAATGCCAACGCCAATGCCAGTGCGGACGAAAAGAAAAAACGCAACCGTATTCAAAAGGAACGTGTGGATATTAACAAACCTTTTGAACAAAAAAAGAATGCCAAAGGTGGTAAAAACGATCGCAATCGTCGCAGTGTAGAACATACACAGCCCGACGAAGAAGCTGTACAACGTCAAGTACGCGAAACTTTGGCGATGCTTACCAACAAGCAAAAGTCAAAAGGAGCTAAATACCGCAAAGACAAACGTGAGGCTGCATCGCAACGTATGCAAGAAGAAGCCGAACTAGAACGTTTAGAAAACCAAACCATCAAGATTACCGAGTTTGTAACCGTAAACGAGTTGGCATCCATGATGGATGTGCCTGTTACCAAAGTAATCGGAACTTGTATGAGTTTAGGATTGATGGTATCTATCAACCAACGTTTGGATGCAGAGACCATTAACATTGTAGCCGACGAATTTGGATTCAAAACCGAATACGTAAGTGCCGAGGTGTCCGAAAACTTACAAGAAGAAGAGGATCGTCCCGAAGATTTGTTGCCACGTGCTCCAATTGTTACTGTAATGGGACATGTTGACCACGGTAAAACATCGCTTTTGGACTACATCCGTAAAGCCAACGTAATTGCTGGTGAGGCAGGTGGTATTACCCAACACATTGGTGCTTACAATGTTACCTTAGAAAATGGTCAACACATTACCTTCTTGGATACCCCTGGTCACGAAGCGTTTACCGCCATGCGTGCTCGTGGTGCTCAAATTACCGACGTTGCTATCATCATTGTAGCAGCCGATGATAGCATCATGCCACAAACCGTAGAGGCGATTCACCACGCTGCGGCAGCCAATGTGCCCATTGTATTTGCCATCAATAAAATTGATAAACCCACTGCTAATCCCGATAAAATTAAGGAAGCATTGGCAGGTATGAACTACTTGGTAGAAGAGTGGGGTGGTAAATATCAATCGCAAGATATTTCGGCAAAAAAAGGCATCGGTATCAACGAATTGCTCGAAAAAGTATTGCTCGAAGCCGAAATGTTGGATTTAAAAGCGAACCCAAATAAAAATGCAGTTGGCTCAATTATCGAATCTTCGTTAGACAAAGGTCGTGGCTACTTGGCTACCGTGTTGGTAGAAGGTGGTACCTTGCGCCAAGGTGATATTTTGGTGTCAGGAACCCATTTCGGTCGTGTTAAGGCTATGTTCAACGAACGTAACCAACGCGTACAAGAGGTAAAACCAGGCGAACCCGTATTGTTATTAGGTTTGAATGGTGCTCCTCAAGCAGGCGAAAAATTCAACGTAATGAACACCGAGCAAGAAGCTCGCGAAATTGCCAACAAACGCGAACAATTAAAACGCGAACAAAGCATCCGTACCAAGAAACACCTTACTTTGGATGAGTTGGGTCGTCGTATTGCATTGGGCAACTTCCAAGAGTTGAACGTCATTGTAAAAGGCGACGTGGACGGTTCTATCGAAGCTTTGTCGGATTCTTTAATCAAGCTATCAACTCCCGAAATTCAAGTCAATGTTATCCACAAAGCAGTGGGTGCTATCTCAGAATCGGATGTCTTGTTAGCAGCAGCGTCAAATGCTATTATCGTTGGTTTCCAAGTGCGTCCTTCGGTAGATGCTCGTCGTTTGGCAGAAAAAGAAGAAGTGGATATCCGCTTGTACTCAATTATTTACGACGCAATTGAACAAATCAAGGATGCGATGGAAGGCATGCTTTCGCCCGAAATCAAAGAAGAAGTTACAGCTACACTCGAAGTGCTTGATACCTTCAAGATTACCAAAGTGGGTACTGTGGCAGGTTGTTTGGTACGCGAGGGTAAAGTGAAACGTTCTAATAAGTTGCGTCTAATTCGTGACGGCATTGTCGTGTTTACAGGCGAGTTAGGCTCACTTAAACGCATGAAAGACGATGTCAAAGAAGTGGCAACTGGCTTTGAATGCGGTTTGAACATTGCCAATTACAACGATGTACGCGTAGGAGACTTTATCGAAACGTTCGAAGAAATAGAAGTAAAACGTACTTTCTAATACATGGAATTCAATTGGATAGACATCATTTTAGCGATTCCCTTGGCGGTCGGCATCGTAATGGGATTGATTAAGGGAATCGTAAAGTCGTTAGGTTCCTTGTTAGGTTTGGTTATCGGTATCGTGGTGGCATATCTTTGCGCAGAACCATTTACCACCTTGTTGTCCGAGTATCTAACATGGTCACCTACACAACTTTATGTATTGGCGTTTGTCCTGTTGTTTGTAGTTGTTGTGCTTTTGTGCGCCCTATTGGTTAAAATAATCGATAAATTTTTATCCATTGTTACCCTGGCGTGGCTCAATAAATTATTAGGAGGATGTTTTGGATTGCTCAAATATGCGTTGTTGTTGAGTGTACTTATCAATTTAGTCGATATCGTCGATGAGCGTTTTAAATGGATTCAACCCCAAGTAAAAGAACAATCGTTCTTGTACAAACCCATTAAGGCGGTTGTTCCCACGTTGATGCCGTATGTACATTTTTACTTCGACCAACAAAATGAAACAACAAGACAGTAATTCTATCATAGAAAATTTAGCAGCGTCCGATTATAAATACGGATTCTCTACCCAAATTGAAACCGACATCATCCCCGTTGGTCTAAATGAGGATATTATTCGACTCATTTCTGCTAAAAAAAATGAGCCCGAATGGTTGTTGGAGTTTCGATTAAAAGCCTTTCGTTATTGGCAAAAACAACCTTTGCCAACGTGGGCACATTTAGACATTCCTGAAATTGATTTTCAGGGATTGTCGTATTATGCTGCCCCCCGAAAAAATGCTCCTCAAAGTTTGGACGAGGTAGATCCAGAACTGCTAAAGACTTTTGAAAAATTAGGTATTCCACTCGAAGAACAAAAAATGCTTTCGGGAATGGCGGTAGATGCCGTCATGGATAGTACTTCGGTAAAAACTACCTACAAAGAAGAGTTGGCAAAATTAGGGGTTATCTTTTGTTCGTTTAGCGAGGCTGTCGAACAATACCCTCATTTGATTCAACAGTACTTAGGCTCGGTAGTGCCATATACCGATAATTTTTACGCTGCCCTAAACTCGGCGGTATTTAGCGATGGTTCCTTTGTTTATATTCCCAAAGGAGTGCGTTGCCCCATGGAACTGTCCACCTATTTCCGAATCAATGCCGTTAATACAGGTCAATTTGAACGTACCCTTATTGTTGCCGACGACGATGCTTATGTTTCTTATTTAGAGGGTTGTACAGCTCCGCAACGTGACGAAAATCAACTACACGCTGCCATCGTTGAAATTGTGGTGATGAATCGTGCCGAAGTCAAATATTCGACCGTGCAAAACTGGTATCCTGGCGATAAAGACGGCAAAGGGGGTATCTACAATTTTGTTACCAAACGTGCTATATGCAAAGGCGAATCCTCCAAAGTTTCGTGGACACAGGTCGAAACAGGTTCAGCCATTACCTGGAAATATCCCAGTTGCATTCTAAAAGGTGATAATTCCATTGGCGAATTTTATTCGGTTGCTTTTACCAATCACTATCAACAAGCCGATACAGGTACCAAAATGATTCATTTGGGCAAAAATACCCGCAGTCGTATTGTATCTAAAGGTATCTCGGCTGGAAAGAGCCAAAATTCGTACCGTGGTTTGGTTCGTGTGTCTCAAAATGCAGATGGTGCACGCAATTTTTCGCAATGCGATAGTTTGCTATTAGGTTCGGAGTGTGGAGCACATACTTTCCCCGAAATTGATGTGCACAATCCCTCTGCAGTGCTCGAGCACGAAGCAAGTACTTCAAAAATCAACGAAGATCAACTTTTTTATTGCAACCAACGTGGTATCTCTACCGAAGATGCTGTCGGACTTATCGTTAATGGTTTTGCAAAAGAAGTTCTTAATAAATTACCCATGGAATTTGCAGTTGAAGCTCAAAAACTATTGCAAATTTCGTTAGAAGGAAGTGTAGGTTAGTATGTTAGAAATAGTCAATTTACATGCCGAAGTAAACGGCAAAGAGATATTAAGAGGCATTAACCTGAGTGTAAAAGCAGGTGAGGTGCACGCTATTATGGGTCCCAATGGTTCTGGAAAGAGTACCCTTTCGGCTGTATTGGCAGGGCATCCTGCTTTTACGGTTACCCAAGGTAGTGTTACTTTCAACGGAAAAGACTTATTAGCGATGCCAGCCGAAGAACGCTCGCGTGCAGGTTTGTTCTTGAGTTTTCAATACCCTGTAGAGATTCCTGGTGTTAGCATGGTTAATTTTATGCGTGCAGCAGTCAATGAGCATCGAAAATACAAAGGACAAGAACCCTTAACAGCAGGTGAATTCCTAAAAATGATGCGTGCAAAAAAAGACATCGTCGAATTGGATAATAAACTTGCCAATCGTTCGGTGAACGAAGGTTTCTCGGGAGGCGAAAAGAAACGCAACGAAATCTTCCAAATGGCCATGTTAGAACCTTGTTTGTCGATTTTAGACGAAACAGACTCTGGCTTAGATATTGATGCTTTGCGCATCGTGGCAAACGGTGTTAATCAACTAAAAACTCCCAATAACGCATCCATCGTTATTACGCACTATCAACGTTTGTTAGACTATATTGTTCCTGATATTGTACACATTTTGTACAAAGGTCGCATAGTCAAAACAGCTGGTAGAGAATTAGTTGCTGTGTTAGAAGAAAAAGGGTACGATTGGATTAAACAAGAGGTAGGAGAGTAATGATACAAGAAAGTTACATAGCACTGTTTCAAGAAAACGAGGCTTTGTTTCAGCAAAACCTGCCATCGTGGAGGCAGCAAATGCGTACCTTGGCAGCAAAGCGTTTGCAAGAGCCCCTAAAGCTTACTTTTGCCGATGCCTACACACTTGACTATGGCTTGAATCTTGCGCGTTTACCTTTCAGGGGCGATCCTTTTGGACTATTTATGTGTGATATTCCGGGTATTACAAGCTATAACTATCTGGTTTTTAACGATAGTTTTTATGCACAACCCAATATGCCCGCTTTGCCCGAAGGCGTAATAATATGCAGTTTGTCAGAAGCGTATCAAAATCACGCTTCTTTGCTGCAAGCTTTCCTTTTGCAAGAATCCCCCGTTAACCCCGATGTGGCATTTAATCAACTTTTTGCACAAGATGGCATGTTTATATATGTGCCCGATAACGTGCAATTAGATCGTCCGATCCAGTTGGTAAACATGATGTACGGCAAGGTTGATATGATGGCGATAAGCCACAACGTTGCCATCCTCGGAAAAAATGCAAAGGCTCAAGTTTTAGTTTGCGATCATGCTTATGGAAATGAGGTTCATTACCTATCTAACCGATATACACAGGTATTTGTAGGCGAGAACGCTATATACGAACACTATAAATTAGAAAGTTCGTCCCCTAAGACAGTCAACGTTTCTACCTTATGCATCAATCAAGCCGAAAATAGCCATGTTTTGGCAAATGTAATCACCTTGGCAAACGGACAAACGCACAACCATGTAGAGGTTAATTTAAATGGCAAAGGTGCATATTTGTCGTTGAATGGTTTGGGATTGGGCAGAGACAAAGAAAAAATCCAAAACCATACCTTCATCAACCATAATGTAGCAGGTGCAAACAGCAACGAGCTATTTAAATACGTACTTAATGACCATGCAGAAGGCGACTTTTATGGTTTGATTAAGGTGTTAAAAGATGCCCAGCAGACTCAGGCATACCAAAGCAATCGAAATTTGTGTTTGTCTAAAACCGCTCGCATGTTTACACGTCCGCAATTAGAAATTTATGCAGACGACGTTAAATGTAATCATGGCTCAACGGTGGGACAACTCGACGAGAATGCTTTGTTTTACATGCGTTCCCGCGGTATCGACCCCGAAGAGGCGCGTATGCTACTTATGTTTGCTTTTGTACACGATGTATTGGATAATGTGCGCATCGAACCATTAAGAGACCGTCTTCAATTGTTGATAGAGCGTCGTTTAAGAGGAGATAATACACATTGTAATGGTTGTAAAATTTGTCGATAATGGAAATAGCATCCAATATAACCCGCATACGTGAGGATTTTCCTATCCTTACATCGACCGTACACAAACATCCGTTGGTGTATTTGGACAATGCGGCTACCACCCAAAAACCTTGGTCTGTTATCAAAAAAATAGAAGAAGGCTATACCCGTCAAAATGCCAATGTGCATCGTGGAGTTCACTTTTTAAGCCAAATGGCTACCGAGGCACACGAAGATGCGCGCAAAACCGTGCAACAATTTTTAGGTGCAGCTCACACGCACGAAATTATTTTTACTCGTGGCACTACCGAATCGATTAACTTAGTAGCCTATTCGTTTGGCGAAACCTTTCTAAAACAAGGCGACGAGGTGATTGTATCCGAAATGGAGCACCATTCCAATATTGTACCTTGGCAATTGTTGCAACAACGCAAAGGCATTATTATAAAGGTAATACCTTTTAACCAGCAAGGCGAGTTGGATTTAACCGAATATGCTTCTTTGTTTAGCGAACGTACCAAACTGGTTGCCGTAACCCATGTTTCGAATGTATTGGGCACCATCAACCCCGTAAAGCAACTTGTTCAAATAGCACACAAGCACGATGTTCCTATTTTAATAGATGGAGCTCAATCTGTTCCACACATTGCAGTGAATGTACAAGATTTGGATGCCGATTTTTATGTCTTCTCGGGGCATAAAATATACGGTCCAACAGGTATAGGCGTGTTGTATGGCAAAGAAAAGTGGCTTGATGCCATGCTCCCTTACCAAGGTGGCGGCGAAATGATTGCGCAAGTAAGTTTTGAAAAAACAACCTTTAACGAGCTGCCTTATAAATTTGAAGCAGGAACCCCCGATTTTATCGGATCGACTGCACTTGCCGAAGCCATACGTTATGTTCAAAACATCGGAATGGATCAAATCGCAGCTTACGAAACCTATTTGCTAAACTATGCTACCCAAAAATTACAACAAGTAGGCGATGTTCGCTTTTTTGGAACATCCTCGCACAAAAGTGCCGTAATTTCCATGCAAGTAGGCGATATACACCATTACGATATGGGTACTTTGCTCGATAAATTAGGTATAGCCCTTCGTACAGGGCATCACTGTGCACAACCCATTATGAAACATTATGGCATCGAAGGTACCTTGCGTGCATCGTTTGCTCTTTACAATACCACACAAGAAATAGATGCGCTGATTGCTGGCATCGAACGTGTAAAACAACTTTTTTAACCGTTTACTATGACCATAAACCAATTACAAGACGAAATAATCGAAGATTTTTCCATCTTCGACGACTGGTTTGATAAGTACAGTCGAATTATAGAATTAGGAAACGAGTTGCCTGCTTTCCCCGATGAAAAGAAGTTGCCCGAAAACCTAATAGAAGGATGCCAAAGCAAAGTATGGATAGATGCTCACTTAGACGATAACGGTCATGTGATTTTTGCAGGCGACAGCGATGCTGTTATTGTGAAGGGTATTTTAGCCTTGTTGCTCCATGTGGTAAACGACCATACCCCGCAAGAAATTATCGAAACAGATTTGTATTTTATCAACGAAATTGGTTTAAAAGAACACCTTTCACCAACACGTTCCAACGGTTTGTTGGCGATGGTCAAACAAATCAAATTTTATGCCATTGCCTTTCAGGCTTCCTCAAAAGCTTGATTCGCTATACAATCCTAAAAGAATACCCTCAACCACATGCTGGATTGAGGGTATTTTTTTATCCATTACTACACAAAAAAAAGGAGCAGTAGTTCCAATTTATCGTCTATCTCTCTTACAAAGAGATATAGATTTTGCTGCAAAAATACTTAAAATCAGCCATTTATGCAAATTCAAATTTCAAATTTGCACTCGATTAAGCAAGGTTAACATAAACATAAATTTTATTCGATATTAACCTTGCATGTATAATCCCTGCTCAAACTACCTTATACGGCGTATTTTTATTTTCTAGTATTTGCAAAACAACCATCTATATCTCTTTGTAAGAGATATAGATTATTTTGACACGTATTGTGTTGAAAACGTGAAAGTTATATGCTTTATAAAGTAAAATATGAATTGCTTTTATCATCCAAATAAAGAAGCGGTAGCGCAATGCGTAGATTGTAATAAGGGGTTGTGTTATGAATGTTCTACCAAGTATAATATGGTTATATGCGATGAATGTGCCAAAGCGAGAAAACGAGAACGTCTTGCATATTACTTTAAACCGATTCTTATTACCGCAATATTATTTGTCCTATTCTTTTTGGCTTTCTCTGCTCCGGCAAAGCCTTTAGAAGAGTCTTTAGGATTAGCCTATGTATGTTCTTCTATATATGTGGGATGGAAAATCCTTTCTATCATTTTTTCTAAGGTATTCAATGTTGTAATAGGAGGTTGCATATTTTGGTTTGCTGTGCTTCTTTTTGGAATGTATGTAGGTGCTTTTGCCGTTCCTATCTACTTGCCTTATTGTTTATTTCAGATAATTCGCACAAAATTAAGTTTTCGATAATATTCTATATCTAACTATTTTTTTATGAATAATAATATGAAAAAGATTTTTTTTATTTTGATAGGGTTTGTGTGCTCTATCGGATGCTTCGCTCAAGGAGTAGAAGATGATTTGTATGACACGAGTGAGTTTTCAATGCTAGCGAATATGAGTGCCATTTACTTAGCAGAAGGAAGAAATTATATCATGTCAGCAAAAGTGTTTGATTCAGGTGATAGATTTAATAAATTGCCTCGATTGGTAAGAAAAGTAGATAATGCAATTGAAGTATGCTACCAATATACTCAAAAATTTAGAAAAGATAATATCCTCCTTGAAGGCTATACAAAAGGGGAGATTAGAGAGATGAAAGAAGAAGCAGAAGCTGATGCTTTTAATAAGGTGGCTAGTGTTCAGAGAGAGGTTAAAGAGATTAAGAATGAAATACAACGAAGAATTCGAAATAAGATGGTTATGAATTCGATGTTTTTTAATATCTATTAATGATTAGTATAAAGGAGATAAGATGATGAAAAAGATATTTTTTAGTATTTCTTTATTGATGTTGTTTGCTGCCTGCGATGAACATGATGTTAAAGTAGTAGAAGATTCGCAAGGAAGAACAGAGTATCAAGTATTAAAAGACGAAAATGGTGTTGAAGTAAACGATGGATACTACAATGTCTATTTTTTATCGGGCGAAAAAGCTTCTTCTGGCATTTATGTAATGGGTAAAAAAGAAGGCGAATGGAAAACATTTGCTAAAAGTGGAGCTTTAATGGAGGTTGTTACATATAAAAACGATACGTTGCACGGTAGATGGGCGCAAATGGATGAAAAGGGTAGAGTGATTATGGAGCAGTTTCGCAAGAATGGCGTTTTGGATAGCTTATATACATTAAGTTTGGAAGAAGGAGTGATAACCACGCAAGGCAATTACGTAAATGGAAAGAAAGATGGGATATGGAAATATGCCTGTAAAAACGACACGTGTATTTTTAGTATCACCTATGAGGAAGGAAAGATTGTTCTTCCTAATAAAAAATGATCTTCGGTAAGCAATTTTTAGGGTGTAGAAATCGGGCTTGACAATCAATCGATTATAAAATTCTTTCGATTTTCTTTCAAAAAAGTGTTCAAAATATTTGGAGTGTAAAGAAAAATGCTCTACTTTTGCACCCGCTTTCGAGAACGACGGTTCTCAGTTATAAAGCAAGTATTGTTGCAAGGCTGTTACAGCATCGTTTGACGATTAAAATTTTTAAAATTTTTTCTTTAAAAATTTTGCAGAATCAAAAACCTGCTTTATCTTTGCAATCCGTTTCGGCAAGATTGGTATTCGGCTCACCGAATAACCGCATCACCGAATCACCAAAAAACTACAGTGGTAGTTTTTTTCTTAAGTAGTGTTCTTTGAAAGACTGAATATACAAACAACCAAAACAAGGTTAAGGAAAAAAATAGCAACCGTCAGTTTCCTATTTTATGGAAACTAAACAGGTAACCTAAGTCAGAGATAAATTTATATAATATATATACAACGAAGAGTTTGATCCTGGCTCAGGATGAACGCTAGCGACAGGCCTAACACATGCAAGT